>CAITEL010000083.1 GCA_903891375.1 uncultured Neisseriaceae bacterium | reverse complement strand
TTGGATTAATAGAAAAAGCAAAATTGATAGGGGTTGATAATTTGAACTTGTTAGACATTATACATCATGATACAATTATTGAATTACCTTCAGATTTATATTTAACCTTTTCTCATTTATTATCCGTTTAATCTTAATTAAGGTGATTTAAATGCAAACAAATATAAATAATGAAACTTTAGATGCTGATTTCATTGTAAATTATGTGGAATTCCTTAAAATAACCAAAAAAAAATTTGGTCATCAGGCTCTGCTCGACAAAAATTTCAACATAATTTTTGCTTCTGATTCGGTTGCCTCTTGTTTTCGTAATCTAGATGAAAGTTCAATTCTAGGTTTGAATTTTATTGATGGTATTCCGCGCCCTAAAGATATTATAGATAAGAAGCGTATACTTTTTAATGAAGTGTTAAATTTAAATGAATCTCGAGTATATATAGCAATTCATAATAATCCTCAACAGAAATTTAGAAAATTTGTTATTTGTGCTTCACCTATATCTAACCCTAAAACAGGAAATATAGTCGCCATTGAATTAACTGGTGGCCCAACTAATCAAAATATATTACAATCGTCTAAAGAAAAAAATTTTTTTAATAATAGTGAAATTCTAAATTTTTTAACTAATTATGAGCTTGAAGTGATTTATTTAAAATGCAAAGGCAAAACAGATAAAGAGGTATCGATACTCTTAAGTAATTATTATCAAAAAAATATTACACCAAAGATGATTACCCATAATATTCATGAAAATATCTATTATAAAATGCAAGTTAGCAACTTAAAAAAATTAAAAGCAAAAGCGAAAACATTAGGTATTTTGGCACTTAATATAAATGAGTTATTGCCTACCGATGATATAATTGTGCTAAACAACAGCACTAAAGATTTACAGCCACATCTATAGCCTTAACAATTGAAGTATATACTTTTTCATATACCACCTCTACTAAATTAATCTCTCAACACCATGCAAACATACAAAACATTATTGGTATTTTTCAGTTACCAACAGATAAATCGTATAAGATTGCTTAATAGGGATTTTCGGATAATTAACCTAAAATTAAATGCCTCAAAACCCCTATTGCATCAACCACACATCCAAATAAACAGTACTTTTTCTTCTAAAACTCCTATTTTTTAAAAAACAACAATACTATAAACTTCTAGCATAAGCATTTATTTTATGCATTAAGAGGTTACATATCATGAAAACAGTTTATCGTATTTTATTAGTATTGTTTCTTTTCTTCGTATTAGTTGCCTGTGGAGGCGGCGGTGGTGGAGGTGGTGGTGGGTCATCTAGCACAACCCCAGTGCCAACACCTACCCCAAATCCAACACCCACACCGACACCGACACCAACGAGTCCAATACTCAGTGGTGCTGGCTCTTATGTTGTGCCAGTACCAGATAGTGCTGGGGCAAGCATTACACTTGCCGAATCAAACTTTTCGGTACAATCTGGAACTGTTTCAAGCTATACTGTATCTCTTATTGGTGGGGACAATAATACTTCTGTTAGTGTAGCGTTTAATACTGTAAGCTCAACGCAAAAAATAAATAAATTAACCAAATTATATAACTTTGTAACTAACAATACTGCATTACCTGTAGTTACAACTAACCCAAGTCAGTGCATCTTAAAATCAGGTGGTTCATGTTCTGTTTTTGTCGATACCACTAATGTTGCAACAGGCTCTTACTCTGTTACTCCATATATAACAAATTTAATAACATCTCAAAATGTAAATCAACCAACTCCAATCTTATTAAATGTAGCTAGTACTAGTAGTTCTACGGGAGCATTAAATTTTACTACTCCGTTATCTAATTTGCAAGTTGGTAACCAGTATTTAGTTCAGTTATCTTTAGATGGTAGTAGTGGTATCTCTGATTTAAATATTGATTTTAGTTTAGATAAAAATATTGCAGCACTTAATAAATCATCATGTGTTTTATCCTCAACAAGTAATAATTGCGTGCTAAATATTACACCAACAGCAAGTGGTGATTTTAATTTAATTGCTACAACCTCAGGTGGTGGCTCAAGCACTTACACTCCAATCAAACTACCATTAACCGTTGTTGCTAAGCTTGGTCGCATAGCTTTTGAGACTGACTCACTAAAGGCTAACCTAGGGCAAACCATGGCCACAAGCGTCAGTTTAATTGGTAGTGCTGGTATTTCCACCCTCAATGTTAATTTCGTATCTGATGTCGCTGGAGCAATAATAAGCCCCAGCTCATGTACTTTAAGTAATGATTCCAATTTTTCTTGCGATTTATCTATTTCTGGACTAAGTGCTGGGATTGGGCATGTATTTGCCATTGCTAATGGTTATAATGTAGCACAATTAGATACTACTACATTATATTCTGCAGGAAATATCACTTTTGATCAAACTTCACTTAATTTAACTAGTGGACAAGCCAAATTAGTTACTTTGTATTTAAATGACAGTATTAGTGTAACCACCCCTGTTGTGGTAAATTTAGATACTGATTCAAGCACAGCAATGTTAGATACTCCAAGTTGTAGTTTAACCACAGCCAATCCAACTTGTACAGTGAATCTTACTGGTAATATGGAAGGTAGTACCACTTTAAATGCAACAGCAACTGGTTATCAAATAAGCCCTGTTAGTTTAAATACGAATGCAGTGGTGGGTAGTTTATCGATAACCCCAACAAGTGATATTGTACAATTTGGTAAAACACAGGCAATTACATTATCTTTAATTGGTAGCTCTGGAGTAATATCACGAGTGGTAAATTTAAGCAATGTGAATCCATTACTCGGTAGTCTAGATGTAACATCTTGTACGCTATCTAGTGCGAAATCTAGTTGTACTTTTAATTATACTGCCAGTGCTAATGGAATGGATACTATTACTGCAACGCCAATTGACCCAATCTTAACACCAATTACGCAAAATATTTTGATTAGTTCAATTGCGGGTACTCTTGCTTTTAATGTATCAAATATAACTGTTAATAGTAATAACTTAACCTCAGTGCAATTAACTTTAGCCAATAGTAGTGGTGTGGCAAATACTACGGTTGGTTTTACAACATCAAATCCTAATGCAGTTAATTTTTCCGCATCAAGTAATTTATCTCCTACAGCATGTGTGGTATCAAGTAGTTCACCTAGTTGTGATTTAACTATTGCAGGTATTACTGAGAGCACTAACGTGCTTGTTAATGCAACAGCATCAGGTTATATTGTTGCGCCATTAAATGTTACTGTTAAACCAGTTTTAGGTAGTTTAACTTTAACACCTACACAACCAACAATGAATGTAGGTGCAACACAAAACATTTCGTTATTTTTACAAGGTAGTAAAGGTGTTATTAGTAGAGTAATAAGCCTAAACTTAACTAATCCACAAGTTGGTAGTTTAAGTGCTTCTAGTTGTACTATATCCTCGCAAAATAATTATACGTGCAATGTTTCGTTAAGTGCAACAAATGCTGGAACAACTCAAATAATTGCAACGAGTAGTACCGAATCTAATTTAACCGTTACTAGTAATGCCATTACTGTTAGTGCAGTTGTCGGTAATATTAGCTTAAACGTAGCTAGTAGTATAAATTCTGGCAGTAAAACATTAATCACCGCTAATTTAAATGGTAGTACTGGGGTTAACCCAACTACAATAAACTTTAGCTCAAGCGATAGCTCATCGTTATTGTTAGAATCATCTGTGTGTACAGTATCATCCAGTAATTCAAGCTGTAGTATTTTTGCTAATGGCTTACTCGAATCTGCTACAGTTAAAATTAACGCCAGTGCGTCTGGTTACACAATAGCACCTGCTACTACAAGCATTCAACCAATTTTAGGTTCTCTAGTATTTAGCAAATTAAATACTACAATGAATGCTAGTGAAAGTCAAGTTGTTACATTAATAGAGTCAGGAAGTTTAGGGGTACGTGGACGTACTGTAAACGTTAGCTTATCTAACCCTCTAGTCGGTAGTATATCACCAATATCATGTGTACTATCTTCAGCAAGTAATAGTTGTAATTTTAATTTTATTGCAAGCAATACTCCAGGAAACACAACTCTAAGTGCCTCAACCAGTGGTACACCAAGTATTAGTGTAACGAGTCCGAGTATTACTACCAATGCTAAAGCAGGATTAATATCATTTACTTCGCCAACCGCATCTATAAATGATATAGGGTCAATAACTACTTCGCTTAATTTAACTGGTAGTGTTGGCGTAGGCAATACTGTTATTACTTTATCTAATAACTCAAATGCGCTTAATTTGAATACTACAAGTTGTACAGTATCCTCAACTAATACAAGTTGTCCTATTACCTTAACGGGTATTATGGAAAGTACTGTTAGTATAACAGCCAGTGCAACTGGTTATACTATCGCTCCATTAAGTGTAACTGTAAAACCACAATTAGGTACATTAAAGATAGCTACTGCTAATAATACTATGCGTGTAAATGAAAGTAATTTAGTTACTGTTACTCTACAAAATAGTGCTGCAGTTTCTGGTCGTTTAATTCAATTTAGTTTAAGCTCATCAAGTGGCAGTATTGCGACTCTAACTAGTTTGGCTGGGCAAACAAATCCAACCTGTACACTATCTAGTAGTAGTAATTCATGTCAATTAATTTTAAACTCATCAGCCATTGGCAATGTCACTATTAATGCCAATGCATTAACTGAGCCTACACTTGCTACAACATCTACTGTTTCTATTACCCCACAAATAGGTAATATTGCGTTTAGTCAAGCCAGTGTTAGCTTAAATAGTGGCACAACCACAAATGTTACTGTGGCATTAACAGGAAGTAGCGGACTTACTAATGTGCCAGTTACTTTTGCCAGTCTTGATACTACTAAAGTTACCCTAAGTCAAACTCCATGCGTGTTGTCATCAACCAATACCACATGTACATTAACATTAACTGGTAATTTAGAAAGTAGTACGCAAATAACAGCAACAGCAACAGGTTATACGATAACTCCATTAAATGTTACTGTAAGTCCTATCTTTGGTAATTTAAATATCAGTTTAGCTACCCAACAATTAATTATTGGGCAAAGTGAAAGCATTACTGTAAGTCTCGTAGGTAGTAGCGGATTAAGTATTCCTCGTGCAGTAAATTTAACTGCACCTAGTAGCTCAGGTACTATAACTCCAGTTTCATGTAATATGACAACCGCAACTAATAGTTGTATCTTTAACTTCACTGCCAGCGCTAATGGAAATATTAACATTACTGCTAATATGCCAAGTAATGGTTTAACTGTAATTAGTAAACCAATCCAAATTGGTAATAATACTGGCAACATTAAATTTAATACTCAAAGCATTACTACAACTAGTGGCACTTCAACGACTAAGAGTGTAACGTCAGTAACGCTAAGTCTAGAAAGTAGTTTCTCTGTAGGTAATACTATTGTTAACTTGCAAAGTAGTGATACTTCAGCTGTCGTATTAGAAAATAATAGCTGTACTTTATCAAGTCAAAACCCTAGCTGTACTATTCAGCTCGCCAGCTATCTCGAAAGCTCTAATGTACAAATCACGGCAACAGCAGCTAATTATAGTATAGCACCATTAAGTGTTAAAGTAGCTCCAATTACAGGTAATATTGTAGTGACTACCGATAAAACTAGTATGATTGCAGGTGAAAGCCAAGGCGTACACGTAGCCATAGGTGGTAGCATTGGATTACGTGACAAAGCTGTTACTTTAGTTGCAAATAACCCAATTGGAAACATTGTTGGACAATGTAATTTATCCACTATTAATACCGTATGTGACCTCTCATTTGTATCAACAAATTCTGGCACTACAACATTTAGTGCTAGCATAATTACTGATTCTGGTAGTATTAGTGGTACTAGTTCAGCTATTATTGTAAGCCCAAAATACGGGGACATTACGTTTGAAAGCTCTTTTTATTCATTTACTGCTGGTCAAACAGGGATAGTAAAAGTACTTCTTAATAATAGCATTGGGGTAAATCAAAATGTGCCAATTAGCTTAACAACAACAGCACCATCAAGTATACTAAGTATTTCTAGTCAAACTTGTAATTTAACTTCAACTAATAATATATGTTCGATAAATGTAACCCCTAGTAAGGAGTATGCAAATAATGCTAACTATGTAATAGCGGTAAATACAACAGATACACGTTATACAAAACCCTCAGTTAAATTTGCTATAAATCCTATTTATGGTCAATTAAAAATCACGCCAACAAGCAATACATTAACCGCAGGTGGTAACACTAGTTTTACCATAAGCACTACTGGTTCTACTGGATTAACTTATTCTCGGAATATTAAGTTTAGATTGACTAATCAAAATATTGCTAATCTGAATATCGCACAATGTACTTTAGCAGCTAATGGTACCTGCACTGCCACACTAAATGCCACTAACTCTGGCACAACAAGTTTAATTGCGTCATTCCCTGACGAATCATCACCAATTTGGATAGCCTCGCAAGATTTTACGATAAATCCAAAGATGGGTAATATTAATTTTGAGAGTACAGTTCTTACTTTAAATGCTGGTAGTAAGTCAGTATTAAAATTAAATCTAACTAATAGTATTGGAGTGAATCCTACAAAAATAACATTAACTAGCTCAAACACTGACAGTGTAAGTTTAGAATCTAGTAGTTGTACTGTGTCATCACTAACTAATCAGACTTCTTGTAGTGTTAATATTAATGCACTAAATGAAAGCTCTTTAGTACAAATTAATGCAGTAGCCATAGAATCAGTTTCTGGTCAAGCATACACAATTACTCCAGTTAATATAAGTATTGCACCAATTGTTGGCAAATTAAACTTAATAAATGTTCCAAGTACTATGATAGCTGGAGAAAGTCAATTAGTAACTCTTCTACTAGAAAGTAGTGTTGGGGTAACCAACCATCCAGTAGCGCTTACGTTTGCAACTGGTGGTAGTATAGCAACCATTAATAACTCTACTTGTACTAGTTTATCTAGTAATCTAAATAGCTGTAGTTTTATTCTAGCCACCACTAACGTTGGTAGCATCAGCATTGTAGCTACAATACCTGAAGAATCATTAAGCGTGACTAGTAATGTCATTAATGTTACACAAAAGATTGGTTCCATTATATTTGAT
>CAITEL010000082.1 GCA_903891375.1 uncultured Neisseriaceae bacterium | reverse complement strand
TTTTTCATATAATTTAAATAAATACTCGAGTCTTTCTTCATCTGATTCAAAAGGTTTATTACGATAACATCGCTCAATAGCTAAATCTAACATATGGTGTGCATCACGCAGTCCTTTAGGCATTTTGTCTGGATCATATAGTTCGGTAAGTGTCTTTTCTGGATGTTTTTCACGTTCATCGAGTACATTATATACGTGAGATTTTAATTGTTTTTTTTGTTCTTCTGTAATATCTGGAAAGGGGAAAGTATTGTAGCATAAGGTAGACGAGTATCTTAATCGAGTTTCTAACCTACCAGCCACAGTGCGTACCCAGACCATGTGCATTTTGGAGGTAATTACAGCAAATACCCATGTTTCTGGGTCGTAAATGGCAAAATTTGGATCAATAATAACCGTATTGTTATCTAAAAATCCGATTGGTATATATTCTCGTCGCTCCGAGGAAACTGTCGGTAAAAAAATGGCATGGTTTATTGCTAATTTCATTTTTAGGAATTGATGAGGCTTATTTACTGGGTTATTTGCTAAAGTTTGCTGGCGTTTTAGTCTGTATTCCCGCACCTTTTCAATGCGCTTTTTAATTGGAGGAATGCTTATTGCTAACTCTAAATCTTTATCATAAATCCATAAACAATATTTTGTTATCCCACGCAAAAATTCAGCAGCCCCCACAACTGGTTTTATTATTAGTTCTGATTGGGGGTATTGTTTAATAATCTCATTGCGTTCATTAATGGACAGTAATAACAGCCCATCATCTAGTGCTGGATTTGTCCTTGTAATTAATGGTAATTTAGAGATTGGATTATTAGATTTATTAATAAAAATATTATTTCCATTAGATAAATAGCCAGTTATATTGTTTACACAATAACATACATTTTTTATATAAAGTGATTTTTTATTTATCGTAACAGATTGCAAGCCAATTATTACCACAGTAACACCTGCATTTGCCTTGGCGTTATTTTCCCATTTAAATGATTGATATGCAAAATAAATTTCTAAACCCATAATAAATATTTGTTGCCAAATTATTGGCATTTGCTCACCCTGACAAATAGAGTTAGTTGATACAAAAGCTAATTTATTATTTGTTTGTTTAATATAGTTCGCACCCTTATAAAAGAAACAGATTATGTAGTCTAAGCTCTTATATCCATTCCATTTAGATAATAAAAAGTGTAAATCATCTCTATGTGACAATTCTTGATAACGAGCGCCTAAATATGGAGGGTTACCTAATATATAAATTTCATCATCAATATTTTTAGGGCAAACTTGCTCCCAATCTATCCTACATGCATTGGCACATACAATATTACCTGCATCTTTTAAAGGTAATGGCGGTAAATGTTTACCAAACTTTTTTTCAAACTCCATATCCATCTGATGTTTGGCTAACCATAAAGATAATTTAGCTATTTCGTGAGCAAAATCATCTATTTCTATACCATAAAAGTTTGATAATTTCATTTCTGATGTGTATAAGAGAGGTTGTCTTGTCACAATCTCGATTCTATCCATTATTTCTATTTCTAGCTTACGTAACTCCTTATACGCAATAATTAGAAAATTACCCGAACCGCAAGCTGGATCAAATATCTTAATTCTACTAATCCGATTAATTAATTCTTGCATTTTTTTGGGATTATCTTCGATTTTAATAAATTCTTCATCTTATGAAAGCATTCATCAGGGGTTTCCCAGGGTGAATGCTTTTTTATTTTGTGCCCAATATAAAATAATATGAATATATTTTTCCATT
>CAITEL010000081.1 GCA_903891375.1 uncultured Neisseriaceae bacterium | reverse complement strand
CATGAATTCACTTAATGATAAAATATCAAAGGTACAACTAAATGAGAACAGAAAAATTTTAATTAGTTTGCGATAATTTTAAAAATTATCGTAAACTTGTACCTCACTTCACCCATTCAAACTTCAATTCAATTAGAAATGGTTAAATATATGATTAGTGTTGACAACTTAAAGACCAAAATAATTACATTTTTTGATAATAAATTCACACGTAGACGCCAGTTTATAGGTGACCCTAATCTACTTGACGAAAATTACATTGTTTCACGTAAAGATTCACCGGAGCAAATCACTAATAAAATAATTAAATATAGTTATGCGGAAGAAACTCAATTATTAACAGAATTGGAGTCTAATTACGGTGGCTTAACTGAGGATTTAGTTGCAAAAAAGCAAGAAACATTCGGCCGTAACGAAATAGATGAGCAAGAAAAACTCACATGGTTTAAGCATTTATGGTTATGCTATAAAAACCCATTTAACTTATTATTAACGTTACTTGATGTGTTTTTTATTATTACTGATGATATTCGTGGAGTAGTGGTAATTAGTTGTATGGTGATTATATCCACTATTTTACGTTTTGTCCAAGAGCGTAGATCAAATAATGCTGCAGACAGATTAAAGGAAATGGTTAGTACCACAGCAACAGTCTTTAGGTTAACCGCCGTAGAAAACCTATTAGAAAATAATCAAAATAATAGTAATTCATTTTATAATAATCTTAATAAAAAAGAAATTACAATCAAAGAGATTGTACCAGGGGACATTGTGGCTTTATCTGCTGGGGATTTAATTCCAGCAGATTTAAGAATTCTTACAGCAAAAGATTTATTTGTGTCGCAAGCTGCGTTAACTGGTGAGTCTATGCCAGTTGAAAAATTCATGGTTCAAGCTAAGTCTAATATCTCAGATCCATTAGAATTAGAAAATATTGGTTTTATGGGTACCAACGTTATTAGTGGCACTGCAATAGCTATAGTAATTGCAACAGGTAAACACACAATTTTTGGCTCATTAGCTGATAAAGTAATCAAACGTGCTGTGGTGAATACCTCATTTCAAAATGGAATAAACCGTGTAAGCTGGCTTCTAATTTATTTTATGTTAGTAATGTCACCGATTGTATTCATTTTAAATGGAATCACAAAACACGATTGGATGAGTGCGCTTATGTTTGCGTTATCAATTGCGGTTGGCTTAACGCCTGAGATGTTACCCATGATTGTAACATCGACCTTAGCTAAAGGTGCAGTTAAAATGTCCAGACGTAAGGTCATTGTAAAAAGACTAGATGCTATTCAAAATTTTGGTGCGATGAATATACTCTGTACTGATAAAACTGGCACTTTAACTCAAGATAAGATCTGTTTAGAACGTCATACGGATATAATGGGTGAAGATTTTGATGATGTATTTGAGTATGCTTATTTAAATAGTTATTACCAAACTGGTCTTAAAAATTTACTAGATGTGGCTGTTCTTGAGCGAGCTAATTTTGGAGATATTCCAGAGTTAATCAGACTACACAAAAAGGTTGATGAGGTGCCATTTGATTTTAAACGGCGTAGAATGTCGGTGGTGGTTGAGGACGATAAGCACGGGCATACTTTAATTTGTAAAGGTGCGGTAGAAGAAATGATCTCATGTTGTAGTATGGCATATCATCATGAGAAAAGCTATCCATTAACGGATGAATTACTAGAAAAATTGCGCACAGTTACAGCAAATTTAAATGAAGAAGGCTTACGTGTTGTTGCAGTTGCCACTAAGACATACCATGAAATTAAAGCCTCGTACGGCGTTAGTGATGAGAGCCAAATGACATTGGTTGGCTATATAGCTTTTATGGATCCACCAAAAGAAACTACTAAGCCCGCAATTGAGGCACTTAATCGCCACGGAGTTGCGGTTAAGATTTTAACTGGAGATAATGAACGTGTTACGGCTAAAGTTTGTCGTGAAGTTGGGTTAAATGTTGCGGGAATGTTATTAGGTTCAGACATTGATGCTTTAAGTGATAAAGAGTTGGCAATTCTTGCTTTTGATACAACTGTATTTGCTAAGTTAACGCCAAATCACAAAGAGCGTATTGTTAAAGTCTTAAGGGATGCGGGTAATACAGTTGGTTTTATGGGGGATGGAATCAATGATGCCCCAGCATTACGTACAGCAGATATTGGTATTTCAGTTGATTCAGCGGTAGATATAGCTAAAGAGGCTGCGGATATTATTTTATTAGAAAAAAGCTTGATGGTGCTTGAAGATGGAGTTGAAGAGGGGCGTAAAACTTTCGCTAATATGCTTAAATATATTAAAATAACGGCAAGTTCAAATTTTGGTAATGTATTTAGTGTGCTTGTTGCTTCAGCGTTTTTACCGTTTGAGCCAATGTTACCTATGCATTTATTGGTGTTGAATTTACTTTATGATATTTCACAAATTGCAATACCATTTGATAATGTGGATAAAGAATTTATTGCAAAACCTCAAGCATGGGATGCTCGTGAATTAAGGCGCTTTATTATATTTTTTGGGCCACTTAGTTCTATTTTCGATATAACTACCTTTATGTTGCTATGGTATTTTTATGGGGCTAATTCTGTAGCGCATGCAAGTTTTTTTCAGTCAGGGTGGTTTATTGAAAGCTTATTTACACAAACAATGATAGTGCACATGATACGGACAAGAAAAATCCCGTTTATCCAGAGTAATGCCTCGGTATATATGATTGTAATGATGGTAATTATATTAGGGATAGGTTTATGTTTACCTATGTTTCCCGTTACGGCTAATTATTTTAAAATGCAAGCATTACCGCTTTCATATTTTGCGTGGTTACTGGTAACGATAGTTGGTTATTTGTGGTTAACTCAATTTATGAAGAATGTATATGCACGCAAATATGGGTGGAATTAAACTATGCTAGAATATAAAGAAAGAGGTATAAATGAAAAATGTTTTTTTTGTGTCGGATAGAACAGGCATAACGACAGAGGGTTTGGGTAATGCACTACTTACTCAGTTTGAAAGTGTGGTTTTTAGAAAAGAAATAATTCCTTTTGTAGATACTTTATTTAAAGCCGATCAAGCAATAGTTAAGATTAATAATCGTTTTATGCAAGATGGGGCTAAACCTATTGTGTTAACTAGTATTATAAACCCAGAAATTAGAGGTAAGTTTAAATTACCCTATGTGTGTCATATGGATTTTTTTGAATCTTTTATTCCTCAAATTGAAAATGAAGTGGGCCAAAAGGCATCGTTAGCAATTGGTAAATCGCATGGTATTATTGATGAAAATAAATATTATAAACGTATAGATGCAATTGATTACTCCTTATATAATGACGACGGTGTAACAATTAAAAACTTTGATGAAGCTGATGTGATATTAATCGGCGTGTCACGTGTTGGTAAGACGCCAACATGTCTATATTTAGCAATTCATTATGGGATTAAAGCAGCTAATTACCCGCTGGTAGAATTAGACTTAAAACATGATAAATTACCTAAATCATTAATTCCGTATCATGGTAAACTATTTGGTTTAACAATTGACGTAGATAGGCTACATCATATACGGACAAATAGGCTACCCCATAGCGAGTATGCAGATATAAATACTTGCACCAGAGAAATCGCAGATGCTGAGAATGTAATGAGGGATTACGATATTCCATACTTAAACACAAGTAAGAAATCAATTGAAGAAATCGCAGTAGCTATTATGCATAGCATAAACTTACATAAAAAATTCTAGGAACAAATTATGAACTTAAATATAGTAATATTAGCCGCAGGAGAGGGTAAGCGGATGTACTCGAGTACCCCAAAAGTACTACATAAAGTTGGTGGCAAACCGATGTTACAACACGTCATAGACGTGGCAAATAAATTAAATCCAAATAAGTTAATTATTGTATATGGTCATAAGGGTGAACAAGTTCAATCAACAATCAATGATGCATTTAAAGATAATAGCTTTAGTTGGGTGTATCAAGATAAACAATTAGGTACGGGCCATGCTTTAAAAATGGCATTACCACATTTAGATAGTACTGGAGCTACCTTAGTATTATATGGAGATGTTCCGCTGATTAATTATAAAACATTAACTAAAATGTTAGATAGTTATAATGAAAATGTGGTAATGTTAACGGCTATACTTAATGACACATATGGGTATGGTAGAATTCTTCGGGATGAAACAGGTAAAATTATAAAAGTTGTAGAAGAAAAAGATACAACAGATAAAGAAAAAGATATTAAGGAAATTAACACAGGATTTTACATCTTTCCCAATCATCTACTCCCAATATGGTTAAATCAGTTATCAAATGATAATCAACAAAAAGAATATTATTTAACTGATGTTGTTGAATTAGCGCATAAATCAAATAAATTAATACAAAATATAGCAACCACAACTATATATGAGATTATAGGGGTAAACAATAAAGTTCAACTTGAGCAAGTAGAACGAATTTATCAGGGGATATTAGCTGATACATTATTAGAAAAAGGTGTTACCTTAGCGGATAAATCCAGAATTGATATCAGGGGCGATATTTCTGTGGGTCAGGATTGTTATATTGATGTAAATTGTGTTTTTGAGGGAAATATAACTTTAGGAAACAACGTAATTATTGGTGTGGGTAGTGTTTTAAAAAATGTTATAATATCCGATGGTGTATGTATAAAGCCTTATAGTATAATAGAGGACGCAATACTTGGAGCTGATAGTATTATTGGTCCATTTTCGCGCATCAGACCAGGGACAACATTAGCACAAAATACTCATATTGGCAACTTTGTTGAAGTTAAAAATAGTAAGATTGGAATTGGTTCAAAGGTTAACCACTTAACTTATGTTGGCGACGCAGAAATAGGTTCTGGGGTTAATGTTGGTGCGGGGAGTGTAACGTGTAATTACGATGGTAAGAATAAATTTAAAACAGTAATAGAAGATGGCGTGTTTATTGGGTCAGGGACGATGATGGTAGCGCCAGTTACCATTAAGACGGGGGGGGTAATTGGTGCAGGGTCAACTATTACGAAAGATACCCCAGAAAACGAACTTACAGTTTCACGAGCTAAGCAGGTGACAGTGTTAGGCTGGAAGAAAAAACAGAAATAAAAGGAAAATCATGCGTATTAAACATATATCATTGACACTATTGGTATTGTCAATGTCTAGTTGTGCTTTATATGGCCCTAGTTATAAAAAGCCAGATGTAGAAGCCCCAAAAAACTGGAGCAGTAAAGATACGCTGTCTAAGGTGGAATCTGGGGTAAATCTACCTGATACGGCGTGGTGGAGTAAGTTTAATGATAAAGAACTAAACTCATTAATTACCCAAGCACTAAAAAACAATAATAATATTCAGCAAGCCATTGGTAATATAATACAAGCACAAGGTCAGTTAGAGCAAGTGAAAATGGCGTGGATACCAACGGTTGGTGGGCAGGCAACTTACGGTTCTACCACATCTCTTGGGTCAGCAGCACCGTCCCCAAATGTATCTACTACTGGTTCTGGTGTGTCAACTAATGGTTATAGTACTGGTTTAGTTCCAGCATATTCATTGAACATATTTCAGCAATTGCGAAATCAGGAGGCATATAAGGCTAATTTAGCTGCTATGGAATACACAAAAAATGCTACGCGTTTAACAATTATTAGTCAAGTTGCTGGGAGTTACTTTACGTTATTAGCTTATGATTTTCAATTAAAACAGCAAAAACAATTAGTTGAAGATACCATGAAACAATTAGAATTAGGGCGAGACCAATATAAATTAGGTTATATATCATTATTAAATTTGCAAAAACTTGAACAAGCTTATTATACTGCGATAGCACAGGTTCCAGTTATTCAAAATAATATTGTACAAAGTGAGAACGCATTGCAAGTACTGGTTAATCAAAATCCTGGACATATTAAGCGCAATGATGATTTTATGTCGATTAAAATTGATGGTATAGTGCCAGCTAATTTACCATCGAGTGTATTAAAAAATCGTCCAGATGTGATGCAGGCAGAAGAGCAATTAAAACAAGCTAATGCAAATATTGGTGTTGCGACGGCAAGCTTTTTTCCTACTATTAGCTTAACTGGTGGTTTAGGGAGTTCATCTACTGGCTTAAGTTCACTTTTTAGTTCTGGGACTAATTTTTGGCAGGAACAATTACAGGCAACAATGCCTTTTTTGAATTTGAGTTATTTAGGCACAATTAAAGGTGCAAAAGGTGCAGACTATACTGCATACTATAATTATATTTTAACTGTGAAAACTGCGTTTTCTCAGGTTGATAATGCATTGTCAGGCCATCAACAGTTAACTGATAGTTATAATTTACAAAAACAACAATATAATAGTACAGTTGTGGCAAACGATATAGGTAATCAAAGATACAAGCAAGGAGCAGATAGCTATTCAACATATTTAAATTATAAACTTACGATGGATAGCGCTGCTATCACGTTAACTAATATTAAATTACAACAATTGCAGTCAATCGTAACACTATACCAAACATTGGCGGGTGGGTACAATATCAATAATACGGAAACACCGAATAAATTTGGTGATTCACACGATTCATAAATTAGGAAGGTAATATGATAGGAATAATTTTATTAGGGGCACCAGGTGCGGGTAAAGGTACACAAGCTAAATTTATTACGGATAATTTACATATTCCACAAATTTCAACAGGTGATATGCTACGATGTGCGATTAAAAATGGCACAGAGTTAGGACGTAAAGCTAAAGAGGTGATGGATAAAGGGCAATTGGTATCAGATGACATAGTTATTGGTTTAGTTAAAGAACGTTTAACTCAAGGTGACTGCACAAATGGTTATTTGTTTGATGGGTTTCCACGTACAATAGTGCAGGCTGATAGTTTAAAAAATGCTGGAATCAACATAAATTATGTTATAGAAATTGATGTGCCAAATAGTGAGATTATAGCTCGATTGTCTGGGCGTAGAGTTCATATTGCATCTGGACGCACCTACCACATCAAAAATCAACCACCTAAAATTGCGAATAAAGACGATGTTACTGGTGAAGAGTTAATTCAACGTGACGATGATAAAGAAGAAACCATTGTTAAACGATTGGGTGTATATAAAAATCAAACGTTACCATTAGTGAATTATTATTGTAAAGAGCCAAATGTTCATTATAGAAAGATTGATGGTACCAAGGATATAGGGATCATAAAGGAAGAAATCATTAGCATTTTAACAGCTAATTAAAGGTTACGATGAAACTTAATAAACTAACTATTTCAGAAATTGTATTTATTACGACTATATCAGTAGTAATGGGTATTTTTTGGTGGGCATATACTTTTTTATATGATGTGGTGTCGCCTTTTTTTCGAGCTACTGGTTTAGAAGGGCTACTAACAGGAATCTGGCTGATGGGTGGTATATTTTTTCCGTACATTATACGTAAGCCAGGTAGTGCAATTCTTGGTGAGGGTATTGCTGCTATTATTGAGGGAATGATATCGCAGTGGGGTGTTGGTGCTATATTGTATGGAGTGATTCAAGGCTTACCGTTAGAAATACTATTTTTATTATTGCGATATAAAACTTGGAACATGAAAACAATGTGCTTTGCAGGATTTATTTCTGGAATAATAAGTTGCCTAATGACTATTTATTTATACCAATACTATAAACTAGGCTTTATGTATTGTATGATTCAGCTATCTAGTAGTGCTATTTCTGGTATTGTATTAGCTGGAATACTCTCTAAAATTCTAGCAGATAGATTAGCTAAAACTGGTGTGTTAAACCAGTTTAATATAGTACGCACAGCACAGACAAGGTAGAGTGTGTTATACTCGATTAGGGATTTTTCCTTTACTTATCCGTTTAGTAGCAATAAAATAAAAATTACAGGCCACATTGAAATTAATCAAGGTGATGTGGTTTTGGTAAATGGTATTTCTGGATCTGGTAAATCAACACTATTGTACGCACTAAAAGGGTTATTGCCAGATGTTATCTTTGGTGACATGGCTGGTGAGATTCTATATAATGGAGTTCCTATAAACACATTATCAGTACTAGAGAAATTAAAAATAGGCTTTGTACAACAAAACCCTGATAGTCAAATCATAAATCGTGAAGTGTTTCAAGAGCTATCTTTTGGGTTAGAAAATTTGGCGCTCTCACCAGAAAAAATTAAAGAAAAAATTTATACCATTACTAAGCGATTCAAGTTAGATTATTTATTGCATCGTGATACTAATACATTGTCAGGTGGTGAAAAACAACGGCTGGTTTTATTGTCGATAATTATGACGAACCCAGATGTTATTTTATTAGATGAGCCAACTGCTTTTTTAGATTCGAGTGCAGCACAACAATTTATGCAACTCTTATATGAAGTACGCCAAAATAAAACAATTATTATAATTGAACATAATATACATTACGTAAAGGATATAATAAATAGGTATTTTAAAATTGATACAGATGGAGTAGTTAAAGAATTCCCAATTAGTGAATTAGATAAACAAAGTGAGACCGACAAATTTGTTGAAAATCATGAGCGTGTTAAGTTTGATATACAGGCGATACATGAGTATATGCCACTATTACAAATAAAGAATTTATCTTATTCGTACACAAAAACACATCAAGTTTTAGATAATGTAAATATAACAGTATATTCAAAACACATACTGGGAGTCATTGGTAAAAGTGGAGTGGGTAAATCTACATTATTTAAAATTATTGCTCGATTAATTAAAACAAAAAATAAAATATGGTTAAATAACACGGATATATTTAGATTTTCTAACAAAGAGTTTTATTCACAAGTTGGGTTATTATTCCAAAATCCAGAGAATCATTTTTTATATTCGAGCGTGGCGCAAGAATTAAAGAATGACGCCCAGTTATTAAGTGAATTTAATTTACATGGTTCAACCGAGCAAAATCCTTTTACCTTATCTGAGGGGCAAAAACGTAGGTTGTCATTTGCTATTTTAAAACAATCCTTTAATCGAAAACTCTATTTATTGGATGAACCAACTTTTGGGCAAGATTTTAGAAATAAATCTGCATTGGTTGATTTAATTCGACAAATGCGAGATATTGGGGCTAGTTTTATTATTGTGAGTCATGATTATAACTTTGTTAATGCGGTATGCGACAATATCGTAGAATTGGATTAGATTTAAGAGAACGTTTTGTACATAATAAATGCTACATTGCATTTTGAGTAATATAGGTTTTTTAATTAGAGAAGTACAGATTTTTTTATTTTTATGGAGTATAATATTTTGAGAACCAGCGATTTTACATTTTTTGAGTGAGTGTGGATTTACCATGGCGCCATTGCTACATACCCTAGGTTATTTAATTTTAAGTTTAATTGAAGACTCTGGATATTTGCCTCGTCTTGCAGTTTTACTTGATAATATTTTGCATAAATTTGGATTACATGGATATGGAACGATTCCAATAATTTTGGGATTG
>CAITEL010000080.1 GCA_903891375.1 uncultured Neisseriaceae bacterium | reverse complement strand
ATAATATAGTACATAAGTTTTTGCAGTGAAATAAGGCAATAGCATTTCAGTTAAGTTTCATTGCTTGACTGAAGTATTTTTAACCTATTTTATTCACTTAATGATAAAATATCGAAGGTACAACTAAATGAGAACAGAAAAATTAATTAGCTTTGATTATGCAATGAAATACATTCTACGTGATAAATCTGATTACAGCATTATCGAAGGTTTTTTATCAGCGTTGCTTGCAACTGCAGGTTATAAACCAGTTAAAATAACTGCATTATTAGAAAGTGAATCGAATAAAGATGAAGCACGTGGTAAACGCATCGTTGCTGACATGGTGGTTGAAGATACTGACGGTGTAAATTATATTATTGAAATTGAACGCAATGAAAAATACAATTTTATGCATAAAGCTTGTTTTTCAAGTAGTCGGGTTATAGTAGATAGCATTGGTCAATCACAAAATTATCTAAATATTGTAAAAGTAATACACATTAGCTTATTATATTTTGATTTAGGTGGAAGTAGCTTGTATCATGGTAAAACCATATTCCGTGATATGGATACCAATGGTGGCAACAAACCATTGCAACTACATTTGAAGCAAGAAGACGGTTCAACTACTGACTTGATGGATATTCTTCCCGAATATTTCGTGATTTCAATTCCTGCATTTCATGATGAAATTAACCAGAGTATCGATGAATGGTTATATATGATGAAAAACGAAGAAATAAAAGATAACTTTAAAGAAAAATATATTAAACTAGCAGCAGAGCGCTTAAGTTTTTTAAAAATGAATCTAGCACAGCAAACTAATTATATACGTTATAAATTAGAAATGGTGGATGTACGTGAAGAAATCAGAACCGCCGAATTAAAAGGCAAAGCAGAAGGCAAAGCAGAAGGCAAAGCAGAAGGTAAAGCAGAAGGCAAAGCAGAAGGTAAAGCAGAAGGTAAAGCAGAAGGTGTTAGTTTTGCAGTTAAAAGAATGTTCGCCAATAATATGTCTGAAACAGATATTGCTAAAATATTAGCATTATCAATTGATGAAGTAAAATCAATCATACACGTATTTAAGTGACTCTTGATATAACACTGGCCTGTACCACACGCTTTTTGCTTTCGCTCCCGATGTAAGAAAGCCACACAGCATCGTTCCATCAAAAACCTCAATTTGTACCAATGCTAAGTATACGTAAAGACCTTGATGTTATAATCCATAAGAATGTAACCCTAGCATCACTAATGGGCATATTTGGTATTAGTGTGGGAGGCATTGCAGGTTTAGTAGGTGGGGGTGATATATATGCTTATGCTGTGCCTGCAATTGTTGACTTATTTGCACCTAATTTACTGAGTCAGCTACGGTAGCTACTCCATCCTCCACTAGTGTATCGGTTGGATTGACTGGTTGTGGGAATATGACATGTACTATGGCAAGTATAGATGGGGTGTCTCTAAATCCATCCACTAGTAGTAAAATAGTGCTCACCTCTGGTATTATAGATAGCAATGTACCTTATACGGTAAATGGACAAGCTAAACGATTAAATATTGCACAATATACATTAGGAGATTGTAATTCTTTATATGATTTAGTAAAGTTAAAAAAAGACCAAGCCATGTATAGTATTATTGAATAGCAAAAAATATATTATTTCGGATATTAATAATCAAGTGTGCGGAGCAAAATACCTCAATTACACTGATTTTATAGTAACTAATTAGTATTGAGCTTGGATGGGCAAACTTCTATCATAATTATTAGCTAAACTCATCCTTTTCATGGTAAAATACATACATATGGCGAATAAATTAACAAAAAAACATGATGAACTAAGTAAGAAATTTTTAACTGATTTAAGCACTGCTAGAGAATTTCTACAGCTTCATTTGGATAAAAAAATTATTGCAAAATGTGACTTCAGTACTCTACACATTGAGTCTGGCTCATATGTTGAGGATGACTTGCAAGCATTTTACTCAGATATAGTGTACAAACTAGATTTGATAGATAAAAGCAGTTGTGTTTATATTTATATGCTGATTGAACATCAATCTCGTGCAGAAAAATTAATGCCATTGCGTATACTGAGATACCAGTTGTTGATTTTACAAAAGCATATTGATGAGACCAATATTGAGGGTAATTTACCATTAGTAGTACCGCTAGTCTTTTATAATGGCAGGGCATCTCCGTATCCATATGCAACAGAAATGCGTGAGTTGTTCGCCGATAAAGATGTAATAGACACAAAACCATTGGGTACATTTGGACTAGTTGATTTAACTGTAATGCGCCAACTCAAGGATGAAAAGCAACAAAATATTGAGTAAAAAATAGACCTCGAAAAAAATAAATAAAACTTGTTTTGTTTATTTTTTTGAGGAGGCAAGCGAAGCGCGGCAGTTTTTTGATATATTTATTGAAAAAGGGTAAGCATTTAGCTTATAATCTCTTGTTAAGTAACTAATTTAATAAGGATTATTTTATGGCTAAACATCTTACCCAGCCTCAACGATACTGCATTTGCCTACAAATTGCAAATAATTTTACACAATCTAGTATTGCCAAAGCATTAGGAGTCAATAAATCAACCGTATCTAGGGAAATCAAACGTAATAAGCGAGCAGTAAATGACTATGATTCTGATTTTGCTCATAAAAAGGCTTCTCTAACTAGAACTAAAGCAAGTAGTGCAAAAGCGTTCTGTTCATTAACAAAACGAATGAAAGAGTATATACACGAGAAGTTAAAATTAAAATGGTCACCAGAGCAAATTAGTGGGCGCATGAAAATTGAAATTGGTAAGTCTATTAGCCATGAGACGATTTATAAGCATATTAAGCACGATAGGCGCTCTGGTGGGCAATTATTTAAGCTACTATCTCATCGGGGTAAAAAATATAAATATGGCTCAAATAATGGTAGCCAAATAGTTGGTAGAATTGAAATTAGTGCTAGGCCTAAAATAGTAGAAACAAAAACTCGAATTGGCGATTTTGAGCTTGATACAATTGTAAGCGCAAAGAATACAGGTAAAAGCTGTTTATTTATAATGGTAGACCGCAGAAGTAAGAAAACATTTATTCGCAAAACTGCAGATAAAAGCGCAGCTTCAATACAAGCTGCAATTGAAGATATTTATTTGAATACTACATTACCAATAAGAACAATGACCTCCGACAATGGGCTTGAGTTTGCAAATCATAAAGAGATTAGTGAAAGCATCTCTTGTGACTTCTATTTTGCGAGGGCGTATCATTCATGTGATAGGGGTCTTAATGAGCATACAAATGGCAAGATTAGAAAATATGTACCTAAAGGTACTAACATTGATACAACATCTACTGAGTACGTAGCTCAGATTGAAAATGACCTAAATATAGACCGAGAAAGTCGCTCAATTATCGAACACCTAATGAGGTTGTAAGCAAATATTTACAACGTGTTTCACGCAATCAAAAAATACTCAAAACAGGGGTGGTTGCATTTCAAGCTTGAATGGGCGCTACCGATGCGATTCAGCATATTTTTTTACACATCGTTAAAGATTGGTTAAGGAACTGTGGGGTACTCTACGCATTAAATAGAGGGAATACGTAATGCGTAGAGTAATTAATATTGTCACATTGTAACAATATTAATGTGCCTTTGTGCTACTTTCAACTTTAAATGGTTGGTAGCTGATATTTGGAGTTTGTGATTCGTATTGGTTTAAATATTGTAGCATTGCTTGTCTAAAATATTGATAAATAGTCACGTCTTTGTGTTGCGACATTAATAAGTGACTTACACTATCGGCTATACGCATAACAAATAAACCATCTAAGTATAAATCTGCACTTATTGATGTGTCTGTTTTATTCATATTTTTAAATTCAATTGTTCTTTCCATTATGGGCCTCCTTAATTTATAATCATTAATTAATAATTTAAGTGCAAAGCTTGTATGTATGAAACTATGTAAAAAAAAATTCGTAATACTTACTGGTAACTTTAGCACATTTTCAACTGAGGGATTATTTACTTATGCACTAAAGATTTACGTCAACCAAGTGACGATTATATCCTGTACCAAAGTAATATAATCACTAAACTTTCGTGATTACAAATGAAATAAATTTTTATCAGCATAATAGCATTCTATTTAAAAACACTATTGAATCTATATATAATAGTATGTTATAATCATAAGGTTTGAGTGTGTTATTAGGAAATCTTAATATAACAACTAACAATAAAATCGTCAGAAAAATAATAACTTATAACTTAAAAAATAATT
>CAITEL010000079.1 GCA_903891375.1 uncultured Neisseriaceae bacterium | reverse complement strand
GGAACAAATTCATGAATTTTATAACTCCACTTGGGGTACGATTTCATCTGGGTTAAAGGGTAGAATTAATGATAATTTTCAGAAGTTAAAACCTGTATTTTGAACTTGGTTGAGTATACATCTTTTATTAGTGATACGGATGAAATTGACATTTTAATACCAGGTTTAAATACGTCAACTATCAACCATCCAATACTTAAAGAGCAAATGGATGACACTATAAATACACTAATGCATTTAAGAAACAAATTACCCAATCCTTTTTAGCATTGCTTCCAATGTTAATAACACCAAGTGTTAATGTGGCAAAAATCAACGGAGCAATAATCATTTTAATTAATTTGATAAATATATCTGACACAATTACTAAAACATCTAATAAATGCTGGGTACAAGAAACACATAAATGCGTATTTCTTATAATACCACCAAATACTATCCCTAAAATTAAACTAATTAAAATTGATTTTGCTGCTCGCATCTAATATTTACTTTCAATGTACCTGTTTAGTTTCAATTAATTCATAATTCAAATTATCCTTCGATGGTTTCTCAGCCCTAACTATATCATTATGCCTTTTATATTTTAGTTGAGGCAACTCTATTTGTTTTATTTCTTTGACTAACTGGGTATTTGTAGCGACAATTTGCAAATCACCAAGCTCAACATCATCTAAAATTGAGTTCCTACGTACCTCTGGCATTACTATCTTTTCGACAATCTTTGTATCCACGGTTTTAACGGCTTCAACCACTTCTTTAACATTGGTGGCAATGGTGCGTGGCTCTTGATTTACCTGAATCTCTTCTGTAGGTTCAAGTTTAACATTCGTGGCATGCACTATTGGCTTCGCTAACGTTTGATCAACATCATTTAAGCTAGACTCTTGCATCTTCAATTGCCTTTCTAATGCCTGACGCTCTCGATTTCTTTCAATCACACTATTGTTTTTAGTTGGGTCTAAAACAATAGCTGGTGGAATATTTTTCACAATTGGCACTTCAACTGGCACCTTATTTTCAAAATTAACTGTTGCATTTGCAATTGTATTTGATTGTGCATTTGCCATAATTTTAGCAGACTCTCGCATTGGCCTAATGCGTCCTTCAGGTTGTTCCAAATTATGTTTTTTTAGGTCATGCCTAGTAACTTCTCTATTTTTTTGTGGTGGCATAGTATCGTTGACTGATTTATTATGTACAATTGATACGTTACGACTCTTCTTGTTTAATTCAGAATCAGTTACATCTTTAACAGTTTGAGTTGTTATATTATTTAATGAATTTGTGGATGGCCTAACTGTTTGTACTTTAGTATTGGTTTTATTTATTGGTACTGGTCTTACTTTATTGGCTTGTGGAGTTCTTTCTTGTGATTTAGTAGTGGATATATTATCTTTCCCTGCCATTTTCCTCATAGATGCTGCATCTTTACGTGCTGATTTTTTAACTGCATTTGGTTGTGTGCCACCAAATAATGTTTTAAATACCTTTGTAACACCCGAAGCAATACCCCCAAATATAGAATGGGAAATAATTGGGGCTGGCTGATTCGGCGTAATGTTTCTCACTACAGCTTTTCCCACTATATCAGATGATTTTTTGTCTGAACTTGCATAATTATTAATTTGTTCATCAAAATTTTCTACTAAATTAAAACTTAACTTACGCCCCACCACATCTAAATTCTCATTAGTGATTTTTCTAACTTTATAATTAGGTGATTCTAAACTAGTATTGGGAATTAAAACAATCCGTACTTTCATTCTATTTTCTATTTTAGCAACGTCATCTCGTTTTTCATTTAATAAATAAGTTGCTACCTCAACTGGAAGTTGAACATGCATTGCACCAAGATAACCACTATTCTTCACAGCCTCTTCTTGAATGATTCTTAATATATGAACAGCAATTGATTCAGTTCCACGAATAGTACCTATACCTGCACATCTAGGACATGGTATTGTTGTTGATTCTTCAAGAGATGCTTGTAGCCTTTGACGAGATAACTCGAGTAAGCCAAATTTAGATAATTTACCCATTTGAATACGTGCACGGTCGAGACCAAGTTGTTGTTTAAAGAAATTTTCCACTTCTCTTTGATTGCGAAGATTCTCCATATCGATAAAATCAACTACCACTAAACCACCCAAATCACGTAATCGCATTTGTCGTGCGATCTCTTCTGAGGCTTCAAGATTAGTAGCAAAAGCGGTAGCTTCAATATCCGCCCCTTTATTTGCTCGTGCTGAATTTACATCGATTGCAGTCAAGGCTTCAGTATGATCAATTACAATCGCTCCACCTGATGGTAAATTAACTGTTCTTGAATACGCCGATTCAATCTGATGTTCAATTTGAAACCGTGAAAATAACTGCACATCATCATGATAGAGTTTAATCCGATCAACATATGCTGGCATAACACTCAACATAAAATTTCGTGCTTCTTGATAGATATCTTCTTCATCAATAAGAACTTCGGTGATATCTGGTGAGAAATGATCCCGTATCGAACGAATTACTAAATTACTTTCTTGATATATTAAAAATCTATCATGTTGTTCGGCAGCAGTGCGAATTGCCTCCCATAATTTTAATAGATAATTTAAATCCCATTGTAATTCTTCCCCAGCTCTACCTAAGGCAGCCGTCCGTGCAATAATACTCATGCCATTAGGAACAGTTAGTTGTGACAATACCGCTTTTAATTCGTCACGTTCTTCACCATCAATACGACGAGAAATACCACCCGAACGTGAGTTATTTGTCATTAAAACCAAATAACGTCCTGGTAACGAGATATATGTGGTTAGCGCCGCACCTTTATTACCACGCTCATCTTTCTCTACCTGAACTATTACTTTAGCGCCTTCGGTTAATTTGGAAAAATCACGATAACGTGCTGAAGCTGGAATATATGATGGATCTATTTCTTTAAATGGTAAAAACCCTTGTTTATCAGTACCATAATCAACAAAACACGCCTCTAAAGACTGTTCAACTCTGGTGATAATTCCGCAATATATGTTGCCTCTACGCTGTGCTTTACTTGAAGTTTCTATATCAAAATTTATTAATTTTTGACCTTCCACGGATGCAACTCTCAGCTCTTCCTGAAACGTTGCATTAAATAACATTCTTTTCATTTTTATACCTTTACTTTAATTGTTAATCATAAAGTAAAAGCTATAAAGGATACTACTTAGTTGTTTTATAACCATAAAAACTTTAATTTTAATTCATACACAGCCGTTCTACGGAATGCCCAGCACTCGTACTCACGTGGTGCATGGCAACTGGTTTTATTCTCTATGCAGAATACCAAACACAAATTGTTCTTTAGAAGAATATTGATGCTCTTGGCTATTGTTATTTATTCCATGTTTTATATTTCGTATTAAAGAAATATGCCTGTTGGCTTCTTTGGTTACTTAAAACTTATTAACTACTAATATCTAATTTGTAAACTTTATTAACTTCAACTTTATGAAAAGATAATTTTATTCTTTTGATGCCAAATTATTACAT
>CAITEL010000078.1 GCA_903891375.1 uncultured Neisseriaceae bacterium | reverse complement strand
GGCATGCGAGGCCCGCCGCACCGACAAAGACAGATGAAAGCAAATTGAACCGGATGGATAGCCAACGATTGACTAGAGTCGAAACGTTTTCAGGATCCCATATTAGATAGACAATATAATGATATTAATTTAGATGATCTGCTCAAACTTTTAAATGATGATGTATTCAAGTTGTGTTTATTAAAAGCCAATAAACGTGGTGGTCAACACGGTCATAAGGGTAGCAATTTAAAACAAGTGGCTAATCCAGATCAAATTATGCAAATATTACCTAGCCAATGTGATTGTGGTTGCAAAGAATTTAAAATTTTGCCTCGTTTTGAGAAGAGGCAACAATTTGATATAGAAATTACCCGAAAAGTGACAGAGTATCAAATTATGCGAGGAAAATGCTTAGGTTGTGGCAATGTTACTAAAGCGCATAGCACATTACCGCATAATGCGTTTTATGGCGAGGACATTAAGGCTTATGTTATCTGGTTACTAGATCGTGGCATGATGTCTTATGAGCCTATTGTGGAATTATTTGATCAAGTATTTGGTATGCCAATTAGTGAAGGTTCAATTAATAATTGGCGTAAAGAATTAGCGGCAAAACTTATTGACCTTAATGTTTTTAATATCCCTGAATCTAGCATAATAGAGCAAATTAAAATCATGCTTAGAAATTCAACTTATCTTCATGCCGATGAAACTACTGAGAATATTGCTGGCAACAAGAAATGGGTGCATACCAATGCAACTCCTGCGGCTACTTTATTAACACTTGGGGTTAATAGAGGTAAAGATGGTGTGGCTGGTAGTGGTATTTTACCTGATTATGATGGATTTTTAATAGTAGATGGTTGGTCTAGTTATAAATCATTACCCAACATAAAAGGCATTCAAACATGTTTAGCTCATCTATTTAGATATTTTAATGATATGCAAGAAAATTATGGGCTTAGCTGGGCACATAAGATGACAGCATTATTGAAGCCATTAATGCAAAAAGCAAAAGAGTTATACAACACTGGAATTATAGCATTTCCACAAGAGCAAATATTAAATATTCATAATCAATATAATGTGATTATGCAAGAAGCAACGCAAGAAATCATCCATATTAAAGATACAAATCATCCAGCATCTAGATTAGTACGTAGATTGTCAAAAGATTATGATAAAGCAACCGTATTACGGTTTCTTGAACATACAGATCTACCAACCACTAATAACACAGGGGAACAAAGTTTTAGAATGTTGAAAACTAGACAGAAAATCTGCGGAACCGTCTTATCTGAAGCCAATGCTACTGAAAACCTAAATATTAGTAGCTTTATTGGAACAATGAGGAAGTAAAAGATGCGCATCATAGATGGCATAAAACAAGTTTTGAAAAATGCAAAAAAATTTGTGTTTAAACCACCAGCTCCAGCCTAAAATACGGGGGGACTGTGTGGTTACAACCATGTTTTTTCAATCTAAGGAGTAGATTATGTTTCAAAGAAAATCATTTTTACAAAAAGTAATGTTTACTATCTTACTGGGTGGATTAACTTTCACCTCGTGTTTTGCGAGTCAGCAACCATCGCATGATCAGGTTTTAAATCACATTCCTGTAAAACAGAATGGTGTTATAAAAAAAATGACGCTAGAAGTTGCGATGGCATATTTTAAAGTGCCTGCGATCAGCTTTGCAGTAATTAATCATAATAAGATTATATGGGTTCAAGCAGTGGGTTCTAAAAATGCCGGGCAGCAAGTGCTTGTTAATACAGATACTCTATTTCAAGCAGGGTCTTTATCAAAATCAATAGGGGCTGTAACAGCTCTTAAAATGGTCGATAAGGGACAGCTATCGCTAGACGCCTCAGTAAACCCATTCTTGAAAGGGTGGCAAATCCCTATGCCAGATATATTTAAAAATAATCCTGTGACTTTAAGAGAACTATTGAGTATGTCTGCTGGTCTTGGTGTTGGAGGTTATTATGGTTATCAGCCGGGAGAATCTTTGCCAACATTAATAGAAACTCTTTCGGGAACTGGACCAGCGAAAGGTCAAGAGGTAACTATGTTGTATAAGTCTGGTAGCCGTTATGAATATTCAGGAGGCGGTTATGAAGTAGCAGAGTTATTGATGGATTCACAATCTGATAAAGCATTTCCGGAAATTGTTCAAAATCTGGTGTTAAGACCATTAGCGATGACACGTAGTAATTATCAACAACCATTGGATAGTCACAATCAGGAAAATGTTGCAGAAGCTACAGATTCGAATGGCCAGACTTTTCCATACAAGTGGCGAGTAACGCCTGAATATGCAGCCGCAGGTTTATGGAGTACACCAGATGATTTGGCTAAATTTATACTTTCTGTTATGAAATCTTATCAAGGAAAGACAGAACAAGTGATTTCTCCCTCTATTGCAAAAAAAGCTTTAACCAAACAAAAAAATACTCAATATGGGTTAGGTTTTGTGATTGAAGGTAAAGGGAGGGAATTACACTTTATGAAATTAGGCCAAAACGCTGGTTATCAAGGATGGTTAGTGGGGTATCCAGTAGTAGGAGAAGGGGCTGTTGTAATGACTAACTCAGATAATGGAAAAGAGTTGGCTCAGGATCTGATTTATGCAATCGCAAAAGCTTATCACTGGCCCACAAAAGGTAAGTTAAAAGATGCTTGGATGATTCACTAAAACCTTAGGAAATAAATTTAAGTTAATTATCAATTATTCAGGAGGACCAGAGCTTACAAAGTTTGATAATATGAAGAGACGATTAAAAGCAGATTTTCAGTACGCCATGATGGAAAATAACTATTTAAATATGCAACAGAAATTTGATGACTTAGTATTGAATATTGCAAAAGTGAATGTTAATATTGTATCAATTCATGGTGGTTTAGATGATATTTTTCCAGTACAATATGTCAAGGAAATGGATAATAAGCTTGGGGAAAATCATGAGATGATTTTATATCCAACTGAAGCACACGTGTGTTTAAATATGATATTGGTGTAATTTAAAATAAAAGATTGTTTGGAGATCGCTATAATATGCAAATTAAAAAATTGCTTGGTTTAATAAAAATCAGTGGTGCGTTAGCTTTGTTAAGCACATATTTAAGTATGGGTTATGCTGAAGAAATAATTAATAAAGTACAATTAAATCCAAGTGAAATAACAATATTACAGGAAGTTAATAAACAAATCCTAAATCTTATGGCACAAGAAAGTGTCCCTGGTTTGGCGGTGGCTCTGGTTAATAAGAACGGTATAGTTTGGGGCAATACTTTTGGATTTACAAATAATAGGAAAGATGCTCCAGTTTTGCTAAATACTTTATTTAGCTTACAATCACAAACAAAAATTTTTAATACATTGGGTGTACTAAGAGCGGTGCAAAATAAACAATTAGATTTAAATACCCCAATTATTAATTACATCCCAAATTTAAAAGTGTTCAGTGTGTTTGAATCAAATCCAAATGCTAAAATTACATTGGCACATTTATTGAGCCATACAGCTGGTTTTGCACATGATGCCCCGATTGGAAATAATAACAATGCAAGTTCAGATTTTGCAACACATATGCAAAGTATACTTGATGGTACATGGTTACAGTTTAAAGTTGGTAGTAGTTATAATTATTCAAATATTGGTATGGATTTAGCAGGATATATATTACAGGAGCAAAGCCATACGGCATATTCTAAATATATGCAACAACAAGTGTTAATGCCATTGTATATGAATTCAAGCACATTTAATTTAGAACAGTTTCTAAATAATAAAAATCATGCTGAGGGTAATATTGATGGTTTTATTAATGTACCTTATAACCATTCTTTTATTCCATCAGGAGGAATGTATTCAAACATACTAGATATGTCTCATTATTTACAATTTGTGCTAAATAATGGAGTGTATAAAAATAAAGAAATATTGAATACTGGGTTATTTAATACAATGCTAAAGATTCCATATCTACACTCTGGGCAAACCGAGGGAAATGCATTAGGTGTTTGGAAAGGGTATAGATTAAATACCGAATATTATAGCCATTTGGGTAGAGGTTTCGGTTTTTCAAACAATTTGGAATGGTATCCACAATATAACTTAGGCATTATTGTTTTAAGTAATAAATATACTACTAATAATATAGATGTGACCGTATCACATTTAATAATAGATGCATTAATCAAAGAAAAACAATTACAACAGATTGGTCAATTAAAACAAGTTATTATTGGTGAGTATGTTTCTAGTATGGGAACAATACAATTATTAAAGGATAAATATACAAATAATATAATTCTCACTGGTATTGTCAATTATGGTCCAACTGGAAATAATACCATAAGCATTAATAGTCCAATTACTTTTGTTGATGGTAATACTTTCACTATTTTAGCTAAAGATAACTTGCGAAATCAGCATATACCACAGCTTTATCGTTATACTCAAGCAGAAGATAATAACGATGTTGCAAAAATTGAACGAATTAATGATGGTTATAGTTGGTATTTTAATCAGTCTCCATATATGAAAAATGGACCAAATAAATTAAGTTGGCAAGATTTTATTGGAACTTATGCATTAAATGGATACGCTACCCCAATGTACCTCAAGGTTAGAATAAAGAACGGATACTTGTATATTGATAATTTAAGGCTTATAGAATATCAATCTGGAATTTTTTCTACAGTAGATGGGCAAATGTTGATATTCAATCAAGATGGTGCATCTTGGATGAATTTAAAGATTTCTAAGGTAAAATAATATGACACAACAAGTTGAACAATTAATAAATTTATTGAAACAAAATGAAATAAAGTTATGGGTAGAAGGTGAGCAGCTAAAATTTACAGCTAAACTAGGAGTATTTACGGATGAATTAAAGCAAAAGGTAGCTAAGGTAAAACCGAATATGGTTAATTTTTTATCAAAATTAACCATTAATGTGCGCCAGACATGGTGCAAATCTAGGCGGTGCAAGTCCGCTACAAGCCCGTCGATGGGAATTGTGAGTCTAGGCAAGGGTGTCTACCGTGAGGTAGAATCTGAAGGAAGCTGATGACGTAATACGAGTTGTGACGAACAGAAACCACATAGTAGGCTACTACGCTGGGTAACTTAGCATTGGATATGGAAGCCCAATAGTCGAACGAAAAGCGTAGGGGTATATGAGGCATAACCGTATGAAAGATTTGTATCTTACTCTGGGAGGTCTTACATTCTGTTACAAGGGTAACTAAATAATAAGCGATTATTATTGATGTGGTGTAAGAAGTCAGCAGAAGCCATAGTAGTAATGTGTTGCAACGCATTATGAAGAGCTGAATTAATTAAACAAGAAGCAGTAACGTAATATTCTTTGATATGGTGTAACAGATAAATAGTGGAGACACTGCCACGGTTGAGGTGGTAAGAGTGGAACTTAAACTACCAAAACAAGTGGTGTAACAAGTATCAGAGGCATTGAATGGAGTACGAGTCTTGACTTTAAATCTAATGGAACAAATTTGCGAACCAGCAAATATGAACCAAGCTTATAGGAAAGTGAAAGCGAACAAAGGCGCATTAGGAGTAGATGGAATAACCGTTGATGGGGTGTTGACCTATGTACGTGAACACAAAGAAGAACTTATAAAATCATTACTAGATGGTAGCTATAAACCAAATTTGGTGAGAGGTGTGCAAATACCGAAACCAGATGGAAGTAAACGGCAGTTGGGAATACCTCAAGTGCGCTGCAGGCGCACAATGAAAGCATCAATAGCTGCATAAATTGAGCATAAGCTCTACAGAAGATGGAGGAATCGACCCTCCGGTATCGGCATTCAGGTGCAGGTATCAAACCACTTCAAGCGGCTGTCGTAAAGAGCGATGGTCGTGAGCGTTGAAGAAAGTCTGATTGAAAGAAATCTGGCAAGGTATGGGCTAGGAAGACGAATGAAACTGAACCTCTGTTGAGTCATCGTAAAGCCTAAGTAACATCAAAACCACTGCTGTTTGTGGGGCGGTGGGATAAATCTACGAGGAACCTGATTACTGCGTAGGTGGTGTTCGGTGTGCAGGAGGCGTGAGCTTAGTCTGGGCTTTTGTAGGGAACTGCAGGAAGTAGTCGTTTGGATGAGCCAAGTAGGGGTGGTGACACCTCGAAAGAAGGGAGAAACTCAAGGGTGACCAACCTAAGAGTGAGAGTACCGATGCCAAAAACTATGGCGGAACTGCTTGTAGTAGTGATGAAGTTTCTGTAATGGGAATGGAGCAAAGAAGCAGTGTTAAACAAGTTTTATTTATTATCCAACTTGAATAAAGGATGAAATTATGGATAAAACAAAACCATTTGATATTCCAAAGGTGTTAGTGTGGAAAGAGTTTCATCTAGTAAAAGCAAATAAAGGTTCTGCTGGTGTAGACCAAGAATCGATAATTGATTTTGAAGAAAACTTATCGGAAAATTTATATAAACTGTGGAATAGATTATCTTCGGGTACATACTTCCCACCTGCAGTTAAAGGAGTAGCAATACCCAAGAAGCAGGGTGGAACAAGAATGTTAGGTGTACCAACGGTGTCAGATAGAGTGGCGCAAATGGCAATTAAACTTGCATTCGAACCATGTGTTGAACCGTACTTTTTGCAAGATTCGTACGGTTATCGTCCGAATAAATCGGCATTAGACGCAGTTGGAATAACTAGGCAGAGATGTTGGTATTACAACTGAGTACTAGAGTTTGATATTAAAGGTTTATTTGACAACATAAATCATGAACTATTGATGAAAGCTGTCAGAAAGCATACAGAAAATAAGTGGATATTACTTTACATAGAAAGATGGTTGACTGCTCCAATGCAGATGCCAGATGGAAGCATTATCAGTCGCACCTGCGGGACACCGCAGGGGTCATTATGCAAAGCTTTGCATAAACCGCCTTATGCGAAGAAAGTGATTATGCAAAGTAATTCACGCTTCCCACATTAATTCCGTTATTTTATCACATTTTACTTCGCATAATATCCTAAAATAATAACAGCATTTAAGCTGATAATTATTTTAGGAGTCATATTTATGACACAACGTAAAACATTGACTGAATTGCTCCATGATCTGGAGCAAGAAATGCAACGACTTGGTTATACTAATGGTTCTATGCAATTCTATCGACGACGTTGGCAAATGTTGCTTAAATTTGCACAAGAACAAGGTGAAGTATTTTATTCTGAACGTTTAGGGATAGATTTTATTGAAAAATATTTTCACATTTTTGAGAAAGATTTTGATAATACACTTGTACAGGCAGAAACTCAGGAATTACGTATCATACGAGTAATCGGTGATTTTCAGTTACACAATACTATTTTACGACGGTGCTCCAAGCACAAAGAAATTCTTACTGATCCATCATTAATTGCTATCAATAGTCAATTTAAATCCCACTGCGAGAATAAAAGTTACTCCAAAGTTACAGTTGATCATTACGTCAAACAATCTGCCCGATTCATGGATTATCTTGCGGCACAGCATATAATAGATTACAAAACGATTAGTCTGACATTAATTCACAATTATCTTAAAACCTTAGCCGGTTATACTTATAAAACCGTAGAACAGAATATGTGTTCTATACGTGCCTTTTTTAGATTTCTATTAGAAATCAACATGATACAAATTGATTTTGCTGCAAAAATGCCAATGATTCAGGCAAGAAAGCAGGTTCGTATTCCGTCCGTATGGACTGGAGCAGAATTAAAAGCTCTTATTGCAGCTATTGATAGAGGCAGCCCAAAAGGTAAACGTGATTATGCCATAATTCTACTAGCATGTTGCCTAGGAATGCGTTGTACCGATATTAAAAATCTGAAAATGAAAGATTTCCATTGGGAAGATAAAAAATTAGTTTTTATCCAGTCAAAAACAAGAGTTCCATTATCTCTGCCAATAACCTCAGAAGTTGGTTGGGCTGTAATAGATTACCTCAAGTATGGTCGGCCCAAAATAGATAGTCCATATGTTTTTGTGAGACATATGGCACCATTTGAGCCACTTTCAGAAGCTGATCACTTACATCAATTAATTAAACGATATATGGAGCTGGCGCATATTCCATCTTCAAATAAAAAACGTGGGATGCATTCTCTCAGGCACACTATGGCCAGCATGCTTCTTGAGAATGACACACCACTTTCTGTTATTTCAGATATTCTAGGACATATTGATCCTGATTCTACAGCGGTATATCTTAAAGTTGATATAAAAAAACTAAAAGAATGTGCCTTGGATTTTATGGAGGATATTAATCATGAATAATATTATTTATGTTGGGCCATTTAAAAATCATATTCAAAATTATATTGAGCTTAAAAAAGCTATTGGATATAAGTATGATACCGAAGCTGGGCATTTAAATCGTTTTGATAAATTCACATTAGCTAAATATCCGAAAACTACTATACTCACAAAAGAAATTGTACTTGATTGGTGCAACAAAAAAACTTATGAAGCACAAGCAAATCAATGTTCACGTGCTTCAATCATCCGGCAGTTTGGGGTATATCTAGATTCTATTGGAGTTCCAGCATATGTTATTCCAAAAAGATATTACCCCAAAGAAAAACAATATATGCCATACATTTATACTGTTGATGAACTAAAAAATTTTTTTGCAGAAACCAATAAATGTCATTATTGTTGTGAGTGTCCATATCGTCATTTCATTATGCCGGTACTATTCCGTATGTTATATATGTGTGGGCTACGAGTATCCGAAGCACGATTTCTTAAAATAGCTGATGTTGACCTAAAAAATGGTACTCTCACCATCCATCAATCTAAAAATGATAACAGTAGAATTGTTCCGATGTCTGATTGTCTTACAAAATATTGTCGAGATTATTCTGAAAAAGTGCATTCGTGTTCAGCTGCTGAAGATTATTACCTCCCATCACTTAATGGCAAACCCATGACACTTACTAATATTTATCATAATTTCCGTAGATTTTTATGGCGAGCTGGTATTTCACATGGTGGCAGAGGACATGGTCCACGTATACATGACTTTCGCCATACTTATGCTATACATTGTTTAAAAAAATGGGTTGAGCAAGATAAAGATTTAAGTGTTTATCTTCCAGTGCTTAAAACCTATATGGGGCATAATTCATTTGAAGAAACTGCATATTATCTTCACCTTACCGCAGATGTGTTCCCCAATATCACATTAAAAATAGAGACCCATTATCCAAAGATAATCCCAGAGTTACAAGGGGATACCAATGAAACCTACTGATTTTGCAAAGTATCTAACTGAATTTCTTTCAATTTATCTGCCAAATCAAAAAAATGTAAGCAAGAATACTATTTATTCATATCGCGATACATTTAAGTTGTTGATTAATTATTGTAAGATTATGAAGGCAATTCCAGTTGAAAAAATAACTTTGAATGCATTGTCACGTGAACTTCTAATTGATTTTTTACAATGGTTGGAAATAAATAGACATTGTAGTATCTCTACTAGAAATCAGAGACTAGCCGCCATACATTCCTTTTTTAGATACATTCAGGCAGAAGAGCCAACTGGTATATTTCATTATCAAAAGATTGCAACTATCCCAATTAAAAAAGCAATAAAAACAGTAGTGGCATACCTTACGCCAGAAGCCATGCAGATGCTTTTAAGTCAGCCTGATAAACATACACCAAATGGGAGACGTGATCTCACATTGCTAAGTGTATTATATGACTCAGGCGCACGTGTGCAAGAATTAATTGATCTAAAGGTTTGTGATATTATCTTGCAAGAGCCAGCTGTTCTTACATTAACAGGTAAAGGTAATAAATCCAGACGGATTCCAATTATGAAAAATACCTTGGCTTTATTGCAAAATTATATTTTAGAAAATAAGTTGGATAAACCTTGGAAAAATGATAATCCAGTATTTATCAATCATCAATATCATAAACTGACAAAAGAAGGTATTGCATATATCATTTCAAAATATGTTGTATCTGCAAGGCAATTATCAACGATTGTGCCGCCTAAAGTTACACCACATATGTTTCGTCACTCAAAGGCAATGCATTTATTACAAGCTGGGGTAAATTTAATATACATTCGCGATTTTCTTGGTCATATTGATTTAAAAACCACAGAAATCTATGCTAAAATAGACCCCGAGACAAAAAGAAAAGCCATGGAAAACCTTTACCCTGATTTGATTGACAGCAATCTCCCAGATTGGAATAATGATCAAGCATTGCTTTCTTGGTTATCTGAATTAAAATAGGTTAGGAAATTATGCAAAGTAAATGAATCGCAAAATTATATTTATCAAGCATGATGAGGCGTTACTTTGCATAATATTTTACTTCGCATAAGGTGGCCTGATAAGTCCAGTTCTAAGTAACTTATTTCTTCATTATGTATTTGATGTTATGGATGACTGTTTATCACAAAAGTATACCATGGTGTAGGTACGCAGATGATGGAGTAACACACTGTAAAACTGAAGCTGAAGCGCAAGCATTATTGGTCGAGCTTAGGCAGAGATTTGCAGAATGTGGTCTTGAAATGCACCCAGAGAAAACGAAGATAGTATATTGTAAAGATAGTAAACGTAAAGATGACTATCCAGACACGAAGTTTAAGTTTCTAGGCTATGAATTTCGCAGGAGAACTGTAAGATGTTATTATAAAAAACAAACTTACCTCTAGTCTCAACCCAGCGATATGCAAGGAAGCTCAGAAAGATATATGCAAAACGATAAGAGAGACAGGAATACGTAACAGAAGCGACTTGAGTTTAGAACAAGTTGCCCTGTGGCTAAATCCAATGTTAAATGGTTGGATAAACTACTATGGTAGATTCAACAAGTCAGCATTGAAACCTGTTATGAGACAAGTAAATTTCATACTAATAAAATGGTGCACAAATAAATATAAAACGTTTCGGTATAGTAAAGCAAAGGCATGTCAATTTATGGTGCACATGTTTGAAACTAAACCGCGACTATTTGCGCACTGGAAACGTGGAGTACAAGGGTCATTTGTTTGATGGAAGCTGGATGAAGCGAGAGTTTCACGTCCAGTTTTAAGAGAAGCTAGTGGGGAAGTTCCACTGGCTTACTCACCGGAGGCAACTTATCGCCGTTATTATCTAATATCATGCTTGACGAGTTAGATAAGGAATTAGAAAGCAGAGGGCATAAATTTTGCCGTTATGCCGATGATTGTAATATTTATGTTAAAAGCTATCAAGCTGGGGCACGAGTGTTAGAGTCAATGACCAATTTTCTATCAACTCGCTTAAAACTTACAGTCAATAAAACTAAAAGTGCAGTAGCATTGGCAAGAGAGCGGAAGTTCTTAGGCTATAGTTTTAGAAGTGATGGAGATTTGAGGGTAGCACCACAATCGTTAGAGAAGTTTAAGAAGAAAATTCGAGAACTGACAAAACGAAATAGAGGTAGAAAGCTGGAAAGTATCATTTTAGAATTAAACAGATACCTAAATGGTTGGATAAGCTACTTTAGATTGTCTGCTAGTATAAGCGTATTTAATAAATTAGATTCGTGGATACGACGTAAACTAAGATGTTACCGATTAAAACAACGTAAACGGACATACTCGATATATAAATACATGGTTGAGCTAGGTGTATCTGTGCAAAATGCATGGAAACTAGCAATATCAAGTAAAGGATGGTGGCGACTGTCATTAAATCCAGTTATAAATCAAGCGATGCCAAATAGTTGGTTTGATAAATTGGGGTTAGTAAATCTGGAAAGTAAGATTGCTAAGTTTAAAATTTAATTAAAACCGCCGTATGCGACAACGCACGTACGGTGGTGTGAGAGGTCGGAGTCGTGAGGCTCCTCCTACTCGATAATATCAAGGAACCATTAGTTATTCCACGTGATCAAGTATTATTTGCTTCTAAAATGCAAACTCAGTTATGGTTTATCGATAAGCTATCTGAGGCAAATAAAGCAAATTATAATATTACGCACATATGAATTTGCTGTTTATTGATGCTATTCGAGAAACTTGACTATCTGAAAAAATTTCCCTGAAAACTGCGAATGT
>CAITEL010000077.1 GCA_903891375.1 uncultured Neisseriaceae bacterium | reverse complement strand
TCACACCTTCATCAAATTTCTGGGTACCAGATAAATATTCTTCAACAAATTCAATATAAAGTTGACTGCTTAATGCTGGTGCACTAAACAAATATTGGTATATTCCATATAAACCAAAAGAAAATAAATTTTTATAGTTGTATTTAGAGCTAGAAGAACCACCATTACCAACTAAAATTAAATTTATTTTTTTATTGGGAAATAACCCTTTAACATATAAAAGCACGTGTAAAATTGGGTTATTAAGAAGCACCGCAGGGTCTATTAACATGTGTTTTACCCCTTCTATCGAAAATGCCATTGGTGGAAACAACATCGGCGGACTAGAGGCCCCATTCACTAGATCTTTTACTAAATAATTGTAATTTGCTTTTCCGTGCATCGAACTCCAATTTTTTATTATTTGTAACCGATTACTCTCAATATTATACACAGGTATTAATAAATTACCTTTTAACTCCCCTAATGTCAAATCATCAAAATAACCTTTTAAAACTTTCATCTTTCCATCAGGTAAAAACCTTGGTGCAAAAAGACCAAACAAAGTTAAAAATTGATGATACCACGGAGAAGAAAAAATAGTATTTGTGTTTTTTTCATACTGATTTAAAATATCTTTAGCCGAAAATTTATATTCACCATTTTCGTCTGCTACAGTAAAGCCAGCAGCAGAGATCGCACCAGTAGAACTGCCAGCAAAAAAGTCAAACAGATCTCCAGTTTTTTTACCAGTAATATGCTCGATATATGCTAAAACATGAAGCGGTACTAAACCACGCACACCACCACCACTTAACACTAATACATTAATTTCTTCTCGATCTTTATAATGCTCAATTATTTTTCTAAAATCTTTAAGCTCTTTATTGCCAACAATAGCCTCCTTAGGTATTGCCGTTAAATATTTGGCAGACAGTCTATTTAAATATATCACAACTGAAATCGAGTATATAATCCAACCTACAATTAATACATCCACCAAAATATTTATGAGTTGATCGTAGGTCATATATTAACTCCACCTTTTTATTTAAAAGAACCAAACTCTGCTGAACTTACAGCTTGTTTTGCTGAATCTACTAACCCCACACCTAATTTTTTAGATATTTTATCCATGGTATCTTGTTCTTCAGTAAAATCAACTATATTATCAGTTTTATATTCTTCTCGAGCTAAACTATCAACCGTTGAATAACCGTCTATTAAGCCAAGTTTGAGGGCATCTTCACCAATCCAATAACGTCCAGAAAATAAATCTTGGTTAGTTAAATCAAGTTTACCACCTCTGCCTGTTTTAACTGCATTAATGAATTGTTGATGAACCTCATCAAGCATTTGTTGTTGCATTTGGGTCTGCGAGGTATTTTCTGAAACAAAAGGATATCCCATCGCTTTATTTTTACCAGAAATTAACAATCTGCTATCAACACCAATTTTTTGCATAAGATTAGTTAATCCAAAACCCGTATAAATCACACCAATTGACCCCACAATGCTCGCAGGTGAAGCATAGATTTTATCTGCAGCTGACGCAATATAATAACAACCAGAAGCACAAACTTCTTCAACCACAACATTAATCGATTTTGTTGGATATGTTTTTCTTAAACGTTTTATTTCGTTAAATAACATATCAGAGTACACAGGTGAACCACCTGGTGAATTAGCTCTAAGAATCACTGCAACCGTATTCTTATCTTTAAGGGCTTTGATTAGGCTTTTGGATACTGTTGCATACGTTTGATTTTCACTATTAATAACCCCAGTTAAGTTAACAACTCCTACTGATGGTTTTGAATTTACCAAGTTATCTCCCGTAGAAGAAAACATGTATAAAATTATACCAAGAATAATTAAAAAAATCAACCGAAAAAATATTTTCCACCTACGAGAACTTCGTTGTTCCTTAAGTGATGCCAATAAGATGTTTTCCATTGCAGTTTTTTCTATATCAAGTCTTTCCATATTAATACCTATGTAATGTGTTATAATTTCTCACCTCAATGAGTGTATACCATTATTATATACGTTTATTGGTTTCTAGTGTACATTATGTTTTAAATAGGTTAATTCTTTATGAAAAAATTATCGTTTCTATTACTTGCAACTTGTTGTTCTTGTGTTTTTGCTGATAATACTGGTATTTATTTAGGTGGCGGTATTGGTTATGGCTCTCAGTACTTAACCACAAATGGAATCAATACTACAACAGGAACACCATCTCTACGTGCATTTACTGGATTTCAGTTTGCCGATTGGATAGATGCTGAAATGGGTTACACTTACATAACTCAAGGTCAAACATGGAACAACATTGGTGCACCATCAGCCACCATTTATGATATATCTTTTACCCCAGGATTTTCAATACCACTTACACCTGTGACCATATATGGAAGAGTAGGTATAGATGCTGTTTCAGCTAACCTTAATAGTGGTTGGTCGAATCAACTATTTGGAAATTCTAATGCTAACTTCGTGTGGGGTGGTGGCGTTAAAGTTAATATTCTTGGTACACGCACATTCCTACGTGCTGAATATATTAATTTTGGTAATACTGTAAATAATAACAATAGCACTGTCATAACGCAACCTAGCGTCGTTATGCTTACTGCTGCCTACGTGTTTTAAGAAAATATATCACTAAATACCCATGAACAAGAAATATATCGATAACATTGTATACTATTGGGCAGTATTATTTATACTGCCTATAGTTTCTACTTTGCTATTAAACTTTCAGGATGTTATTCGTAATTTTAATTATGCATGGGCTTTTTTATTTGTAATCTATCTGATAAAAAACAGAGCGTCATTATTAAATATAAATAATACTATCTCGAAAAAAGCTATTACAATTTTCTTTATTGTAAGCTTTATTTCTATCGCTTACTCGCAAATATCCAAACTTTATGCATTTCGAGTTAATGCCTATGATTTCGGTATATTTCAAAGTATGCTCGAAAGTGCTCTCAATGGGCATTGGGGGTACTCTAATGTTGTTAACTTCTATCATTTTGGCACCCATCAAAATTATATACTTTTGACAATCTTACCTTTATATGCTATTTTTCGTTCTCCTATATTTCTGCAATTAGTCACAACTACTTTAATTATACTGCCAAGTATAATGCTTTGGCTTATAACATATAAAAGAACTAACCCATTATTTGCTTTTATGTTAGCGCTTGGATACCTGCTCTCACCGTTTAATGGCATGACCAATGATTTTAAACCAGAACTTTTTGGGCCTGTATTATTTATATTTAGTTACTTTTTTTATTCACGTCGTCAATTTACATATTTTATACTATTTTCTGTACTATTCCTACTCACTAGTGAAGAATGCTCCTTATATCTATTTGGCTTTGGCGTTTATTTATTATTTAAAAAAGATTATAAATACTGTATTATAGCTATATCAACAGCCATTACTATCGTTTTAATTAACAATATGATTGTACAACCTTATTTTGTTCACAAAAGTGCAATGATTACCCCAACTACTCTTGGATTTTTTTCAGCATGGGGTACAAGCAAAAGTGAAATAGCCATAAATATGCTTACTCATCCTTTTAAAGTAATTGCTTGCATCTTCAATTTAAATTCTGGCTTTTGGCGCTTATATACTCCCTTTTTATTCTTACCACTACTCGATCCGTTTTTATTATGTAGTGGATTTTTGGCTACTATACTTTATGCAACATCAAACTCTGATACAATGGTTCATTATAATCACTACCACGCATTACTCTTAAATTTGATTCTGTTTATTAGTTTATCACGTATTAGTTTAACCATATACTTAGCACAGTCATCATTTGAGCTTTTTAATGTCGCTCCTGACCTACTCAATGTAGACAACGTCGCTTATCAAAAATCTCAAATTTCAAACGAGCTAAGTATACATAAAAATAATTCGGAATTATCCCTAATTAAAAAAATATTTGCCTCAGTTGATAAATACAGCTCATGTAAAAAAATAACATTCTTGCTATTACTTACTTGTTTTCCATTATGGGGTATTGGTTTTCAAGAATTTTATCCAATAAGAACGAATGAAATTCATAATTTTTTGCAAGTAAAACAATTTTTATATAAGCAATACAATAATGCAGATATATGTCCTCAAGAAAACTTATTACCGCTATTTTTATCAGAAAAATTACGCATTCGACACGATGGAGATATGTTTAACTCCAGCAAACCATGTGTTATTGTATTTACCACTCTTGGCGATAGTTGGCCGTATACAAGGCCACAGATAGAAAAAGAAGTGCAAGCAAGAAAGCCAAATTGCAAGGTGTTTGGAGCATTTTATGTATGTCAACCCATGTAGGTTCATCCAATTGAGGTTTAATATTTATAAATATCTTTACGGTTCCCCACTCTAAGAACTAATACCGTCAAGGTTTTATCTTCTATTCTACATATGATACGGTAATCTCCAACCCAATAACGACATAACCCAAAAACACTCTTTAAATTCAACTAAATTTATATTTTAGCTGAATCTTCAAATAAGTTACAGGATGGCTTTATACTATAGTATACAAATGATGACCGAGTTAAGTATATATTCTTTTATATTATAAAATTTACTATTCTTAGATAGTGTATAATTACGGGAGAATTTTACACATCTGATTAATGGAGGACATTATGCATAATCTATACAACACGAAAACCAGTCTAAAAACTAACGATGGACAAGAGTACACCTATTACTCATTACCCGAACTAGCGAAACAAGGTTTTAATTTAAAAAAATTACCTGTTTCAATCCGAATCGTACTTGAGTCTGTACTTAGAAACTATGATAATAAAAAAATCACAGAAACGCATATTAAACAACTTGCGTCATGGCAAGCAAATACTAAACGTGTCGACGAAATACCATTTGTCGTAGCACGTGTATTACTCCAAGATTTTACGGGAGTACCTCTTTTATGTGATTTAGCTGCGATGCGCAGTACCGCCAATCGATTAGCTAAAGACCCAAAATCGATTGAACCATTAGTACCAGTAGATTTAGTTATTGACCATTCAGTAGTGGTAGATTATTATGGCACACCTACTGCATTACATCAAAATATGGAAATGGAATTTAAACGCAATCACGAACGTTATCAATTTCTAAAATGGGGAATGCAAGCATTTGACACATTTGGTGTTGTACCTCCTGGTATTGGGATTTGTCATCAAGTTAATCTTGAGCATTTTTTCTGTGGAGTTAGAACAAAAAATAACGTAGTTTATCCTGACACTCTAGTTGGAACAGACTCACATACTACAATGATTAATAGTGTAGGCGTAGTCGGATGGGGCGTTGGTGGTATTGAAGCCGAATCTGCTATGCTTGGCCAACCCGTATACTTCTTAACCCCTGATGTGGTTGGCGTAGAATTAAAAAATAAATTAAATGAAGGAATGACCGCAACTGACGTTGTGTTAACCGTGACAGAAATGCTAAGAGCTGCAAAAGTAGTTGGAAAATTCATCGAATTTTACGGTGAAGGTGCAGCAAGTTTATCTGTAACCGATAGAGCAACAATTGCTAACATGGCTCCAGAGTACGGTGCAACTATGGGATTCTTCCCCGTTGATAACGCCACTGTACAATTTTTACGTAATACAGGTAAAACCGAACAAGAGATTGAATTATTTGAAAAATATTTTAAAGCTCAAGAATTGTTCGGCATGCCAAAAACTGGAGAAATAGAATATTCTTCAAATTTAAGCCTCGATTTAGCTAAAATAAAACCATCTCTAGCTGGACCAAAACGCCCACAAGATCGTATAGACTTAGATAATATGAAAGAGAAATTTAATTCTTTATTTATAACATCAACCTCTGACAATGGATTTAATAAACAAGCAGATGAATTAACCAAACGTTACCTAACTAAATTGGAGAATATCGACATCGGCCACGGTGATGTGCTAATTGCTGCTATTACCTCATGTACCAACACATCCAACCCTAATGTATTAATCGCCGCTGGATTATTAGCTAAAAAAGCCGTGGAAAAAGGACTAAAGGTTCACCCTCGAGTAAAGACATCCCTAGCCCCTGGCTCACGAGTTGTTACTGAATATTTAACTAAATCTGGATTACAAAAATATCTAGATCAATTGGGTTTCGCACTAGCTGGGTACGGATGTACTACTTGCATCGGAAACTCTGGTGAATTAAAACCAGAATTTAGTGAAACAATAATTAACAACGATATTATCGGAGCCGCCGTATTATCTGGAAACCGCAACTTTGAAGCTAGAATTCACCCCTTAGTTAAAGCCAATTTTTTAGCCTCCCCACCATTAGTGGTGGCTTTTGCAATAGCTGGAAAAGTCAATATTGACTTAGACACTGAGCCTCTTGGACTTGGCAATGATGGTAAGCCTGTGTTTTTAAAAGATATTTGGCCTAGCTCAAGTGAAATTAGTGAATTACTATACCTAGCCCACGATGCTGATACTTTTAGACGGTTATACGGTGATTTCACTCAAGGGCTTGATTTATGGAATGACATTGAATCTTCTACTGGAAATACTTATACTTGGCCACAGTCAACATATATTGCTGAACCACCTTTTTTTAAAGATTTTAGCATGACTCATGGTGACATTCATGAAATTAAAGGCGCCAAAACTTTATTAATCGTTGGTGACTCAGTTACTACCGACCACATCTCACCAGCTGGGTCTTTTAAAGCAACATCACCTGCAGGAAAATATTTAATGGCGCACAATGTTGAGGCTAAAGATTTTAATTCATATGGCTCAAGACGTGGCAATCATGACGTTATGATGCGTGGTACTTTTGCAAATGTACGCATTAAAAATCTTATGCTCCCAGCTAATGCAGATGGTTCTCGAATTGAAGGTGGCTACACACTATACAATGGAACACAAACTGATATTTATGATGCAGCCATGAGCTACATAGAAAAAAACATACCTACGATTATCTTTGCTGGTGAAGAATATGGTACTGGTAGCTCACGTGATTGGGCTGCTAAAGGTACACAATTGCTTGGCGTAAAAGTTGTAGTTGCCAAGAGCTTTGAACGTATCCATCGTTCTAATTTAGTTGGTATGGGAGTGATTCCCCTACAGTTTAAAGGTAACGATAGTGCAACTAGTCTAAACCTAACTGGTAATGAAACTTTTGATGTGCTTGGTATTAATAATAATATCAAACCACAACAAGACTTAACGCTTGTAATTACTTACCCTAGTGGCGAGAAAAAAAATGTTGAAGTATTATGTAGAATTGACACACCTATAGAAGTTGACTACTACAAACACGGTGGTATTTTACCTTATGTATTACGCCAATTAATTTCTTAAACATTGTAACTACTTGCCTATATCAATTGCCTCGTCATATTTTGATACAATTACACAGGCAAGTAGTTACTCACAATTAAAAATACATATATCAGACAATAATTCCATAAGTTTCATATAACATCATTTTGACTTACGTTTAACAATGATAATTTATTAATTTGAAATTTTTAAAGACTAATTAGTCGCCAATGGCAATGGATGGGAGCAAGCTAAATGGCTGGTTACGTCTCTGTATGGCTATTAACTTGTATTAATTCCATCGTATCTAGATTCATTGCTGTTAGCTTACGCCCCCACACACATCCAGTATCTAAGCCAATGCATCTATTATCTTGGTATAAACCAAGAGATGCCCAATGACCAAATAAAATTTTTTTATTAATTGTTGCGTGAAAATCAGCCAAAAACCATGGGATTAAAGTATCAGACTTGTGAATAACCTCGCCTTTATATTTGTAATCTAACGAGTTGTCATAAGTGTTTAAATAACGCATCAATAACTTCTACACCCCGCGCTTTCAAATAGCGGAAATTCAATAAAGGATTACGGAACGTTAAATCCAGCAACTCTTTTCGCGAAATTTCCAGATTTTGGGCGACCTGTTCTGATAAAGACATAAGGATACCTTTGCACTGCCTAAGACTACTATTTTGACATGAAGGGGAGAGGGATAGAATAGCCCTCTGTCGCAACTTGTTCTCTACTAACTACCCTGAATCCTGCTTTCGATGCGGTATCTCGTTCTCATCTTGATGAATCAAATCCCCCCTCAAAACAGGTATCCTCTACCTACGCCAAAAGGCGAACCTGACAAGAGAGGAGGGCAAACCCATGAGCGAACTTGTAGAGAAGAGTCCCGCCCCTAACCTAGCCCCCCAAAGCAGAGGCGGTATACGC
>CAITEL010000076.1 GCA_903891375.1 uncultured Neisseriaceae bacterium | reverse complement strand
TATACTCAACAAGGGATGTATGATTGGTTAGTGCATCATAAATTTTCACATAAGAAACCAAAAGGAACACCTGCTAAATATGATGAGTTAAAAGCAAATCTAAAACCTGATGAAATAATTGTTTTCATGGACAGTGTCCACCCAACATCAGCAACTAAAATCACGTACGGTTGGATAAGGACAGGAGTAGAAAAACTAATAGCTACAACATCTGGTCACGGTAGAATAAATTTAACTGGGGCTATTAATTTGAACACAATGTCAATTATTACTCGTGAATATGAAACAATAAATGGTAGCTCAACGGTAGATTTCTTGAAAGCGATTGAGATTGCAAATCCACTTGTTAATAAAATTCATATAATAGCAGATGGTGGAAAAGCACATGTAGCAAATGAAGTTAAGTTATTCTTATCTGAGAGTAATGCGGTAAATCGCTTATATCTAGAAGAAACTCACGAAATACAATTACCTAGCAATAGTGTTAAATTACCAAAAAAAATGATAACTAAGCTTACAGAGATTTTAGCTAAAGAACCGTCATTATTTAAAGACCAATCAATTTTAAATGTTGAGTCAGTGACAGCTGGAGCATTATTATTTGCATTACGAGATATACCACCACATCCTAAATTAATAATACATCCACTACCTCCATATAGCCCAAATTTGAACCCAATTGAGAGCATATCATTACCCACAAGTTTTAGATGTTTCATAACCTAAAAAATGTTATAAGTTACACAGGAAATTCGCTCAGCAACAGTTGAGTTACAAGCACCAGTAAGAAAAAGTGATAAGTTAGAAAATATAAAAATCAATGCTGTATTAGCAACAGAATCCAATCCACCAGAAGGTGAAGAACCAGTAGAGTGGCTATTATTAACTAGTTTAAGTGTTGATAATTTTGATGATGCAATTAAAATTATTGAATATTATTTGTGCAGATGGCAAATAGAAATTTATTTTAAAGTAATAAAAAGTGGATGTCAAATTGAAAAATTGCAATTAGAAAATCTTGACAGAATAAAGGCCTGTTTAGCTATTTATATGATTATTACTTGGCGTATTTTATTTACAACAATGATTGGACGTATTGCACCAGATATGCCATGTAATAAAGTATTTAGTGATTCAGAATGGAAATCAGTATTTGCAGTAGTCAATAGAGAAAAACCATCAGACATCGTGCCCAGTTTAAATGATATGATTAAAATGGTGGCACAATTGGGTGGGTTTTTAAATAGAGTTGGTGACGGAGAACCTGGTGTAAAAACCATGTGGATAGGTATGCAACGTATGAGAGATTTTGCATTAAGTTGGGAACTTTACCATCAATTGAATTTATAAAACTTGTGGGTAATGATATGAATTGAGAGAGTTTGGAAGGTGGCAAATGAAATTGTCAGAAATAATGTGGTTTTTGCAACATGTGCAGAATTTAAGGAACAAATTCATGAATTTTATAACTCCACTTGGGGTACGATTTCATCTGGGTTAAAGGGTAGAATTAATGATAATTTTCAGAAGTTAAAACCTGTATTTTGAACTTGGTTGAGTATACATCTTTTAT
>CAITEL010000075.1 GCA_903891375.1 uncultured Neisseriaceae bacterium | reverse complement strand
TGTTTATATCTTAGATATTAAATCACTAAGTAAACAAATAATTTCTTTATTAGATGATGTGGTAATAAACTACCAAATAAGAGAAATGATGAAATTATTTATAATAAAAAATCCATGTTTTCCGATTACGTTACCTTTGATAGATGGGCTTCAATTAGGAAACCCAAAAACGAAGTTAAGTCCTTGGATTGAAGTGTTGTGTGGAACGTATTTCCTTAAAGATATTGCAAATACTACATTAAATTGCAATTCAATTAATGAAATGATTCATGTGTGTTTTAGTGGCTTTGATAATGCATATTACTTTACAGTTATATGCAATGCTATTAGATTATGTTTAAATAAAAATGATTTTCCTATTCAGTATCATATGAATAGATACTATTCTATTGACGGTACAAAATTCTCAACAAGTCGAAATCATGCTGTGTGGGCTCATGAAATTTTAAATGAGTATGATATAAATATGTTGAGGTTATTTTTGGCTAGTACGCACCCTGAAAATTGTAATTGTAATTTTAATTATAATGAATTTGTTAACTTTGCCAATGAAATTAATATATATAAATTAGAAGATACAATAATAAATCATCTAATGAACAATAACGAAAAACATTGCTTGATTCAAATTAAATGTAGCCCTATAGTAATCGCTGAAAACATGTTAAGTATTATTCGTTCTGAACCACATGCAAAAATGGATAATTTATTCACATTAATGCAGGTTTTATTCCCGTCTCTTTCGACAAAAATTATTCGAAAAACTGCTTTTTGCTCACACATTGTAAAAAAATCCACCAGTTCTTTTACACGAGAATATGGGATTACTGCTAAACGCTTAATGTATTTAGATGAGTATAACTTTACAACCAGCATTGGTTCTATTGCAAAAGGTGAGGCAACACATACACATAAGCATGATGATATTAGTGAGATATTTTATGTTATTAATGGTTCTGGAGATATTTTTCTAAATGAAGAACAATCTTCAATAGCAGATGGTGACTATATTTTTGTATCACCAGGAACGACACATAGGCTTGAAAACAATAAATGTTGTAATTTTGTTTTTCTATCTATTGCGTGGAAGGTGTAAATTACACTTAAAATATAGAATAAAAATTAATTGGATTATAAAGATGTTAAATTTAGAAAATCGACTGAGTTGGTATAGCAATACAATTAATAGATTAAAAAAATATGCAAAAACAAGAATGGGGCATCCATATACAGGACCAGTGTATGGTGAATTTATAGAGAATGAGTGGGCATCTTACCATGACGCATCTCACAAATTAATAGATAATTCATTATTAGGGATAGTCCCTGGAAGCATTGCTGATACTTATATTAATAACGTAGGTAGTCCTTATTCAAGTGCTTTAATTATACAACGTGATGTTAAAGAAATTGAACTTGATTTATTATCAATCTTGGCAAAATATTTTGGTTCCACACCAGAAGCGATAAGAGGTTACGTAACGTCTGGTGCTAGCGAAGCTAGTTTAAGCTGTTTATGGTGGTTACGTAAATTATTACAAAATAATAACTTGGAAGAAAAAGTTTATCTCTTTACTTCAGATCAAAGCCATGCCTCTATCTTTAAACTTGCAAATATTTTAGGTTTAGTAACTATCACAATACCAAGCATAAATACGGGAAAGATCTGCATTGACTCTTTGGAAAAAAATATTAAGGTGTTACTTATTGCAAAATCAAATTGTAAATTAATTGTATCTTTAAATGTTGGTACAACACAATTAGGAGCCGTTGATGATATTCCCTTAATCGCTGACAAATTGAAAGAAATGAAAGCTACTTACAATTTTGATTATAGAATTCATACTGATGCAGCAATACTTGGTCTTACCATACCAATTGTAAAGAACTTTGGGGATAATTCTATTTTTGAATATACAGATACAATGATATTTTCTGGCCATAAACTGCCAGCAACACTTTCAATTTCGGGGGTAGCACTAGCTAATAGAGATGTTTGGGATCTGGCTTTTAAGAATAATGATGTTTCAATAGAATATATTGCGGGAATTGAGGATGTTACGGCATTAGGTTCAAGATCAGGGTTCTCTGTTATTGAATTGCATCATGCTTTATGTAGTTTAGATATACATAAAACAGAAGCAACTAGATTTAAGCAGGTAATTGCTACATGCTTTGAAAATGCAGAATATCTTGCAAGAAATCTTCAGTACATTGTCGGCAAGAGTAATGTTAATTATCAGAAAAACCAGTTTACCGTTGTATTTCCTTCTCCTGGAATTAATAATAATATTAACTTTCTAAGGAAATATGGACTTATGAAGGTCAGTAATGATAGATTGGGAGTTTGCATTCTTGCTCATGTTAATAAATCATTAATTGATCAATTTATTAATGAGTATAAGTTGGTTTTTAAACATTCTGTTTGGTAAC
>CAITEL010000074.1 GCA_903891375.1 uncultured Neisseriaceae bacterium | reverse complement strand
TTATTTATATATTCATTTACCCATATTAGCAACATTAATGATGTAATTAGCCTCATAGGGCTATTTTTAATATTATTAAGTATCTTACTGCTATTTGTCAACATTGTGTTTACCAAAGAAAAATCTAGCCAAATAGACAAATTAAATTCAAACCAAGCTAACAAAATCAATAATAATGATACTATTTATTTTGGTAATAGTATTTCTTCAAATAAACCTGTTGAAATCACAGATAAAGAATTAAACCAACATGCTTTGGTGATAGGTACAACTGGGAGCGGTAAAACCACCACTTTAATGAATATTGTTGAGAGTTGTTGTATGCGAGGACTACCTTTGGTATACGTTGATGGTAAAGGCAGTATTAAATTAGCTAAGCAGATTAAACAAATTTGTGATAAATACAAGCGAACCTTGAAAGTTTTTACCTTAGATCCTGATACGGAGTTTCCGAATATTACTAGTTATAATCCATTGGCTTTTGGTAATTTTACTGAGTGGAAAAATAAAATAGTAACGCTAACTCAAGAAGCTGAGGGTAGGGGGCAAGAGCATTATTCATTACAGGAACAAAGTTATATCAGTTTAGTCTGTGAGATTTTAAATAAAAGTGGTGCTTATGTAGATTTTGAAGGATTAATTGCTTACATTAAGGATAGAGATGAATTACAAAAAGTAGCCAATCGAATAAATCCAGAAATTGCAATGCGTTTAGTAACGTTGGGTAAAGATACGAATGAATCAGATATTGTAAAAGTGTTAGAGACTTTTTATTACTCGCATTATGGAAAACTCTTTTCTACGATTGAAAAAAGCCCAGATGAAATAATAAACCTACAAGAGAGTATTAAGCGTGGTGAGATAGTTTTATTTTTATTTGATGCTGCAAGTTATAAACGTGACACTAATTTGCTTGGCAGGTTAGTAATTAATGATATTAATGCTGCTTGGGCCTCATTTGGACGAAATGGCAAACGGGTAAATGGTTATTGCGTTTTTGATGAATTTGCAGCATATGCAACGCCAAATATGGCAAGTATATTATCAATGCAACGTGATAATGGTTTACATGCAATTGTAGGCACACAGTCAATCAATGCTATTTCGGTTGAAAGTAGTATGGTAAAACGTGTGGCAGTAGAATTAATTGCAAACTGTAATACATTTATTATTCATAAACTTAATGATCCGAAAGACATTGAATTATTGGTAAATACGATAGGCACTAAAAATTCTGTTACTACAACGATACTTCATGGTGATGCTGAGTCTTCTAGTAGAATAAGTACAAGAGCAACAGATGTGTCTTTGATCAAATCACAAGATATTCGTAATTTAGAATCAGGGCATGCATTTATTTGCCGTACGGTTAAAAATTTACCCCCTGACTTTGTCAAAATCAATGCAATTGAAACATAAGCAGAGTAATTTAAATATGATTCATTAAAAATTTTTAACAGTATATACGTCATAGCGTACAGTTTTACCTGATTTTTCGTATGTTGGTATTGGCATAGGGGAAATACGAAGTTGTTTACTATCACGTTTAACCACGACTTTTATGGTTGCGGTTTTAAGCGCTTGTTCAAAAAGTAGTGTATCGTTAGTGTGGTTATCTTCTTCCTCGTTTGTAATTAGCTGAATTAATTGCATAGTCTTTTTTGCTTTTGCGGTTTTGTTTTGTTTAAACATTGGGTCAAGGTATATTATGTCTGGTTTTTGCATGTCTGGTAGTTGGTTTAAATAATCAATGCTGTTCATGAATATTATGTTCATATTGCTTGGTAAATAATGGTTTTGTATTGCATAATATATGATTGTTGCAAGTAATGGGTTTTGTTCAATCATAGTTACGGTATAACCATATTTGGCAATTAATAGTGAGTCTTTGGCTAATCCAGCAGTTAAATCAAGTATGTTTATTGTATTTGAATGTGCTTGTTTAATTTTTATTGCTTTAATTAATAATTCCTGATCTAAGTTTTTTAGACGTTTATTTAATGGTTGGTATATATCTTGGATGTAAATAAGATTAAAGTGTTGACACTTAATGCTTAGGCCATTCTCATCTAAAATTAGATATGGTAATATGTAGTTAGATTCAATTGAGTCAACCATATCAATTGACTTTGTGAAATTTATTAAAATTTCACCAGAACTTTTTAATGTTGATTGAGTACAAAGTAATTTATATTTATTCACGATGATATGGGTGATTTTCTAAAATAGTTATAGCACGGTATATTTGTTCTAATAGAATTATTCGGACTAATGCGTGTGGGAATGTGAGGCTTGATAATTGTAAGGTTAAATTAGCCAAATTTTTTAGATTGGGATGGATGCCATCAGCCCCGCCAATAATAAAAGTTATTTGATGATTATTTAGCGAGATATCTTCTAATTCTTTAGCAAATTTTGTACTAGTTAGATTTTTACCATGTTCGTCCAATGCTATAACAAAACTACCAACTGGTATTTGGCTAATTATTTTTCTACTTTCATTT
>CAITEL010000073.1 GCA_903891375.1 uncultured Neisseriaceae bacterium | reverse complement strand
CACCTTTAGTTAAATTAAAAGAACATTTATATACTATAGAATTATTCCATGGCCCATCTTTGGCATTTAAAGATTTTGGGGCTAGATTTATGGCGCAAATAATGTCTTATTATTTAACCAAGACGCCAAATAAAAAAACAACGATTCTGGTTGCAACTTCTGGAGATACAGGCAGTGCCGTTGCTCAAGCATTTTTAGGTATCAAAAATATCAACGTTTATATTCTATACCCGAGTGACAAAATCACTCATATTCAAGAGCAACAACTAACCACACTTGGTAAAAACATCACAGCACTTGAGATTGAGGGGACATTTGATGATTGTCAAAGGATGGTAAAAGAAGCATTTCTTGATATAGAACTATGTAAAAATTTATCACTAACTTCTGCTAATTCAATCAATATTGCTCGACTGATTCCACAAACAATTTATTATTTTTATGCTTACGCACAATTAATTAATAAAGAAAATGTGATATTCTCAGTACCTAGTGGTAACTTTGGTAATTTATGCGCAGGAATTTTAGCTAAAAAAATTGGCTTACCTATAGCAAAATTTATTGCTGCGACTAATATAAACGATATTATTCCGCAATATTTAAATAGTGGTAATTTTAAACCACAACCATCAAAAAAGACAATAGCGAATGCTATGGATGTAGGTAACCCTAGTAATTTTTTACGGTTAAGTTATTTCTATGACAATGATATTGAAAAAATACGTCAAGATATAGTTGGTTATAGCTATACTGATATGCAAATACGTAGTGCCATAAAATTTGTTTATAATGAATACAACTACACTATGGATCCACATGGTGCTGTTGCGTATCTAGCGCTATCAGAATATCAACAAAAACACGCCTGTAGTGGTGTTTTTTTAGAAACAGCCCACCCAGCTAAGTTTTTTGAAGAAATAGAATTTGTATTAGGTGAAAAAATAATTCTACCGAATAATTTAGCAAAAATATTAAATACGACCAAAAATAGTATAAAAATAGCACCAACTTTTGATGCTATTCGTGATTTTTTAATGGCTAGAATAGGCGTTGATAGATATATTTAAATGAACCAAAAAGTCTACCAACAAGAGATAAACCAAAGATGGTTTCTTTACTGCTCGTTTTAGTTTTACTCATTAAAAAAATTGCAACATAACAAAGTACTATAATATCTATTGATTCAGTTAGACTATGTAAATTAAACATTTGGCACTCCCTACAAGTTATTTTTTTTTGCTATAGTAGTATTTTAATGTATTTGATAGGATTATACAATACAAGTTGTTGCATATCACTTATGCATAAATTTCCGCCCATTCAAGGTTGAAAAGCAACCGTGAATGGGCGATGAAGTTTAATCACCATGATCATAATCTTAAAAAAATTATCATGGGACAGCCCACAATCGCGAATATTCGCTATTGTGGTTATATTTTTATTCATGTTATACTCTGACAAATGTATTTTTTTAGAAAGTTATTACATGAGAATAATGTTTTCAGCCATAATATAATAAGACACCATATTAGCAGACTATGGTGGGGGCAATTTACTGGACAGGTAAAATGCATTTTGTAGAGCTAATTTAGCGGTGTAATCGTTTAATTTTCATAATCACATCGGTGATTATTCCATACTTGCATCCAACTTGTCAAATATTTTTGCAAATATTTTTATAAACCTTATAAAATCTGGGCATTTCACTCACTCCGATATATATAGCCATATATCGGAGCTTACTTATGTTATCGTTGCTTTCCAGCATAGCGATATAGGATTGTACCATATATCTTACTTTTGGGATAAATTCTAGCTGGTTTGGGGCGGCAATGAGCCCCAATACTGTATTCACTTGAAATATATCCATGCTGGTGGTACTCCGCCTAAACTCTGGTGCGGTCTTTTGCTGTTGTAGAAGTTATAATAGTTGTCTAACCCTTGTCTGCATTGTGTTACAGCACTAAAGTCATTAAGGTAAATACATTCATATTTAGTACTCCTCCATAATCTTTCTATAAATATATTATCGCTCCAACGCCCACGCCCGTCCATACTCATTCTAATACCATTATTTAACACACAATCAGTGAATATATTTGAGGTATACTGCGAACCTTGATCTGTATTAAATATTAGTGGCTTGCAGTTATATTTAGTAATTGTATCTGCAAGTAAATTAACGCAGTTTATAGCCTCCATATCAATATCTAATGACCAACCCAGTACATAACGGCTATACCAGTCTATAATTGCACTTAGGTAAGCAAAACCATGTTTAAGCGGTATGTAGGTAATATCAGTACTCCATACTTGATTAATTGCAGTGATTTCCATGTTACGCAATAAATATGGGTATTTTTTATGGGCTGGATTAGCAACAGTCGTTTTGGGCTCTTGATATATAGCCCGTATTTGCAACTTATTGTACAGGTTACGCATTTGGTCTCTACTTACTAATTGATCATGCTCATTGCGTAAGTAACTACACATACTGCGTGTACCAAATGATGGATGCTCTGTATATATTGTGTCAATTAGTCGTAATAGTGCCAGCGTTTCGCTTGATATTGCTACTGGCTGATAGTAATAGCTTGATCTATTTATATCCAGTAACTCAAACTGTCTGGTAAGGCTGATATTCATCATTTTAGCATCCACAAGCTTTCTTTTATATTCAAGCGAACAAGGCAGATTTTTTTTTAAGCCACTCAAGTTCTACTTTGAGTTGGCCTATCTGTCTATACAGCTCATCAACTAAGTCACCGTCTGGTTGCTTTTGTTTACCACCATCCTTGAAGCCACTGATAATAGAGCTGCGGGCTATATCCTTCCAGCTTTTAATCTGTGTTGCGTGCACTTGAAACTTTGACGTAATCTCGTTGAGTGTAATATTGCCACTTAGCGCCGCAATAGCAACCTTAGCCTTATCCTCAGCTGTGTATTGTTTCTTTACTGACATAGTTCAAAATCCTCTTTAAAATGTTAAAAAATTTAAATCCTAGAATTCACAATTTTAACACTAAATTAGCTCTTGACTACCTGTTCAGTTTTTGCCTACCAGCATACATCTTGATGGAGAACCATAGTATAAGGTTACTACCACCTGATTTTTATTATACTTTGTAGTTGGTGTACCCTGCAAATCCAGTCTTGATAATGTTATTTCTTGGTTAGTATCTTTTTGTATAGCTTGCGTTATTTTAAATGCAACATATACATTACTTGTTGGATAAGTGATTTTAATAGCTTTAATTCTATTTTCTTTAATCATTGTTATTATTTGATTAACTTTATTTGTATCATAATTTGTAAAAAACATTGGCGACCAGCCACCAATTAATTGGGTTGATGGGTTAGCTTTGTGCGTATTGGTAGATTCTACCATCGTAGAATCAGCCCATACTAAACTAGAACCTAGTAACATTATAATAAAAAAACTTTTGCGCATATTTCACCTCTTCCTATTCTTGTACGCTATTATACATCAAATGAAGTAAATTTGCAGATATTAGTTCATGCCTTTTTGCAATACGATATTCATTCTAAAAAAACAGTTGATATACTCATATTAAAATATCATGAAATACACTGCCATTTCATGATATAATGTACATCGTATGTGACTATCTAATCGTCACCTCAAAAAGGAATTATATTATGCAAAATCCTGCAAGTTTATATGAACAAGACTTTTACGCTTGGACTAAACAACAAGCAAAATTAATCAAAGAAAAAACATTAGATAAATTGGACTTATTGAATTTATTTGAAGAGGTTGAAAGCATGGGTGCTAGCGAAGTAAGAGAACTAGAAAGCAGAATGGAAGTTTTATTAATTCATTTATTAAAATGGAAGTTTCAACCATCTCGTAGAGGTTCAAGCTGGGAATTAACAATAAAAGAACAACGGATACGTATTAAAAAGCGCATAAAAAAAATGCCCTCATTAAAATCAATGTTGGATGAAGCTTTTGTCGATGCTTATGAAGTTGCAGTATATGAAGCTGCTAAAGTTACTAAGTTATCTTTTAATGCCTTTCCTGAAGTCTGCGAATGGACACTTGAACAGATTTTAAATGATGGTTTTTTCCCAAATTAATATCAAAGAGAGATGAGTATAGTATTAGATGACAGATTTAGCAAATAACTATAACAAAGTTATTGAAGATATAGCTAATATTCAACGTGCTGCTATGACTAGTAGAGAAGTGGAATTAATTGCTGTAAGTAAAACATTTCCGCCAGAATCTATCATAGAATTATATAACTTAGGACAAAGAGATTTTGGTGAAAATTACGCAACAGAATTTTATGACAAAGTTCACGCACTTGAAGAATTAAACATTATCTGGCATTTTATTGGTAATCTACAATCAAATAAAATCAAATATATCGCACCATATACTCAATGGGTACACAGCATTGAAAAAAAATCTCAAATAGAATTATTATCAAAATTTCGCCCGACAAATTTACCAAAACTCAATACACTTATTCAAATAAAAATTAACCATGCACCAAATCAACATGGAATTAATATCGAAAATATAAATGAAATAATT
>CAITEL010000072.1 GCA_903891375.1 uncultured Neisseriaceae bacterium | reverse complement strand
GATTTAGAATCTGTAAGAAAAAAGACAAAACCCAGAAAATTAGACCTATACAAGGTGTTTTGTGGAGTATTGTATGTTTTAAAGAGTGGTTGCCAGTGGAGAATGCTACCAAAGGATTTTCCTAAATGGCGTAGCATAAATGAGTACTTTAGAATTTGGAGTGAACAGAAAGAAGATAAGCCAAGCACATTAGAAGTGGTCTTAAAAAAATTGGTTGGCTTGATACGTACAGAAAATGGCAGAAAAGAAACAACGAGTTTTTGTATCATTGATGCTCAAAGTGTGAAAAATACTGATACTGCTGAAAATAAGGGTTATGATGCTGGTAAAAAGGTGTCTGGTATTAAGCGTCATATTGCTGTGGATACTCAAGGGCTACCTCATGCAATTTATATTACTACAGCAAATGTTACTGATCGTGATGGTGCAATTTTAATGTTTGATAATGCAAAAATAATTTAGTAACAGTTGAAAATGTATTAACAGATGGTGGCTATACTGAAGAAAAATTTGCAACAAAAGTGCGTGAAATTATAGGTGCTACCGTTGAAGTAGTGAAAAGAAACGAATTACATAAGTTTGTAGTATTACCAAAACGCTGGGTGGTTGAGCGTTCTTTTAGTTGGTTGGAAAAATGTCGCAGATTGTGGAAAAATTGTGAGAGAAAGCTTAACACGAGCTTACAGATGGCAGTACTTGCTTTTGCAGTGCTATTGTTAAAAAGATTTTGAACAGGTTCTTAGTGTATTCTGCACGATTTTTACTGATTCCAAATAATTTTATAGATGTATTTTCTACTATTGCATTAAATAATACCGATACATTTTTTTATAGAAGTGGCATAATGCAACTTGTTAATTAGTATTTTAAGAAAATTATGCCCAATATTCACCATTTTAGTATCCCTCTAGAATTATATAATTTACCATAGCGTGAATTTACCACATATTCAACTTATTTTGTTGAAAAAGTTTGTGTAGTTCTCAGTAAACTAAATGATATTAAATTTTATCAGCCATATCGCTGAATATATTTCTATTTCAATCCTTTAGCCATTATCTGTTCTTGTGTTGTTAATGCAACTTTGTTTCTTAAATACAATAAATCTGCATCAAGTATGGATATTGGAGCATAACGCTTCTGATTTACTAGCTGGAGCATGTTTAATGCATTAGGGTACTCTACATTCAAGTCACATATTCGCTGTATTTTTTCAGGTAGAAGATCATAATATTCCTTAAAACCACTACCAACACACCTAGTATCATTTATATTTATTTCATTTGGGTTAACCACCCGTGGTTCTAAAAAGTATTTAAAGGTCTTTAAATCAAGCCCAGCAAGATATATTTGACTCAATCTAGCATCTAAACCTATTAGAATTTTATCCACGTTTAATACATCTATGATATTTTGTGCATAAATCGCAAATGCTGGAATAGCCACAATTTTGGCATTTGCGCCTAAACACAAGCCCAAAGCTACTGACAAACCTATTCTAAGACCAGTGAAAGACCCTGGACCTTGATTATACGCAATTATATCGATATCGTTAACACTAATTTTCTTAGATACTAACAACTCATTTATGCTAGGTATTATATGATTAGATTGTTTGTTCCCTACTTTCTCCAAAGTAAAAACCTGCGTTGCATCACATTGTAATGCTAATGATAAATATTCACTTGAAGTATCTATAGCAAGAATATTCATGAATAGGTTACCGCAATAGCGTCAGCTTCAATTAATGCACCTTTGGGTAAATCTTTAACTCCAACTACAGCACGAGCAGGGTAAGGTTCACTAAAATATTCGCTCATGATTTTATTCACAAACGCAAAATTATTCATATCAGTGACGTATATATTTAATTTTACAATATTTTTAAAAGTTATATTTGCCGTTTCAACTACTGATTGTAAGTTTTTAAATACTTGATGTGTCTGCTTTTCAAAGTCAACATCAAGTAACATTGTTTGTGGATTTAACCCTATTTGTCCAGACAAATAGATTGTATCATTCATTTTAACTGCCTGAGAATAACAGCCAATAGCTTGCGGTGCTTTGTTTGTATTTATTATTTGTTTATCCATTTTCTTCATCCAAAAATAGGCGCCCATTCAGGCCTCAAATGCGACACTAAAAAACTCTCAATCAGATCTTAAATTTATTCACATCAGCTGACTGACTAAGATGGTATATAATCACTTTTTTACTGTTTTTCACCATTGAAATATATTTGATAATAGTTGGGCGTACAACTTTTTTAAAATTCCAAACAATTTTTATTAACTTAAAAACAACTTTAATTTCTGGACAATTCGCTGGTAATTCTGGCCTCGTTTTAAATAAATATTTGATATTTCTTTTTACCAGTCTTTTAAAACAAGTAAATCGAGACAAATCCAAAAATATAACAACGTCCGCAACAACTAACACATCTTTGGACACACCCTCAATGATCCACTCATTATGTTTTAACAAGTTTGATATCAATTCTTGTTTCTTAATTAGTGGAGTAGTTTTCCACCCAGATTGCCAAACAATGCTATCTAAACTGTAATACGGAATGTTTAGCTCTTTACTCATTCTTTTTGCTAAAGTGGTTTTCCCAGATCCAGCATTTCCTGTGATAAAAAATCTTCTATTATCGCTCATTTATTTACGGATTCATTTTTCTTCATCCAAAAACAAAAGAAGTAAATCATTTAAAAAATCCTGACCTTTTTGAGTTGGTTTTATTATTTTACCTTGAAATTCCACTAAACCTTTATCCTGCCCAATAAGTAATTGTGGCAGTATTGTATTTAATGACAAACCTGTTCTTTCAGTGAATAGAATTGAATCAATACCATTTATTAACCTAAATGCATTCATCGCAAATTCAAATGGTAATTCCTTAGCTGAAATAACTTTATCCTCTATAACATGTTGGTTTTTTAGAACCGACTGCATGTAGCGTTGCGGATGTCTTTGTACAACTCGACGCATAATTTTATCATGAAAGCTTAGTTTTGAATGTGCACCCGCACCTATACCTAAGTAATCACCAAATTGCCAATAATTTAAATTATGTTCTGAACACTTATCGTCTCTAGCAAAAGCAGATGTTTCATATCGAACATACCCATTTATCGCCAATTTTGCAATAATTTCATCCTGCATCATATAACATAAATCGTTATCAGGTAACCCGTGTGGCACATTCTTATAGAATATCGTATTAGGCTCTATTGTAAGATTATAACAAGAAATGTGCTCTGGATTAAAACTAATCGCAATTTCAATATCAGATAATGTTTCAGCTACTGTTTGATTAGGTAACCCATAAATAATATCCAAATTAATATTGCTAAAATGCTCCTTGGCAAGTTTAATTGCTTCAATTGCATCAGTTCCATTGTGGATTCGCCCCAAGCTTTTCAAGTGAATATCATTAAATGACTGTACACCAAAAGATATACGATTAATTCCAGCTAGGCTATAATCGGCTAAATATCTCCTTTCAACCGTACCTGGGTTTGCCTCAATCGTAATTTCAGCAAATGGTGACAAGATAACTCTACTTCTAATCGCCGTAATTAGCCTATTAATCGCCTCACCACTAAATAAACTCGGGGTACCTCCACCAATAAAAATTGACTTAACCATCCTACCCCAAATTAAAGGTAAAGCATTTTCTAGATCTGTAATTAATGCTTCTATATATTGTAACTCTGGCAACTCACCCTTTAAATTATGTGAATTAAAATCACAAT
>CAITEL010000071.1 GCA_903891375.1 uncultured Neisseriaceae bacterium | reverse complement strand
ATCTACTATTTCGCCATAACACTGTAATGATAAATACTCCTGCTTTAACCTTGTTTTATCTAGCATGGCTAATTGGCCATCACAACGCAGATAAGGAACCGCCTGCTTTATAATGATGGTGATATTTGTTTCCAAATTTTCTACTTTGAAGACAAAATTTACATTACCATCACCAATTTCTTTAACTCGCAATGAACCATCTTTTAAAATTTCACGTAATTGAACATTTTTATCGATATAATCCATAATGTTTGTTTCAGTAAGGATAAAGTATGCCACATGATTTCCTTTTTTAATTTTCTTAAATTTTTGAACAAGTTGGTCCATTAGCAATTGCATATAAACACTTAGACAAATATTATCCAGTTAGTAGTGTTTTAGAATAGCCACTAACCCCATTAAAAATAGCTGTAGCAATTTCTTGCTTAAATGCAACGGTTTGGAGGAGGCTTTCATCATGTAGATTTGAAATAAAAGCCGTCTCCACTAAAATTGATGGAATATCTGGTGCTTTTAAAACCGCAAAATTTGCTTGTTCAATATTTTTATTATGTAAATTATGCACTTTAGCTAAATTCTGTAACATTATACTACCAAATTGACTACTCTGACGTCTAGTCCATGTCTGCGACATATCTAATAATACTTTTCTGACTATACTATTTTTGGTTTGAAATGACGCTCCACCGATTTGATCAGACGCATTTTGTGAAATAGCCAACCACTTAGCAAAAGAACTCGAGGCTCCCTTATCTGATAGCATAAAAACCGATGACCCACTTGGATCGGGAGAAGTAAACGCATCAGCGTGAATAGACACAAATAAGTCTGCTCCAAATTTTCTCGCAATAGCTACCCGTGTACCCAATGGTATAAAAATATCTTGGGTCCGTGTCATTTCAGCACGCATATAGTCCGTTTGATTAATTAAGTCATATAGATTTTTCGCAATTTCAAGGACAACATGCTTCTCTTTTAGTCTAGATGGCCCTATCGCCCCAGGGTCTTCACCACCATGACCTGGATCTAACATAATTAATATTTTACCTTTATTTTTTTGCTTAGAGTTTTGAATTGATTTAAAACTTGGATATGATTCACGTGAAATTTTTGTATTCGTCGATTCACTATCTAATTGCAACATTGCCAACAAATCATCATTTAACTCATCAGGCGTATTTGCGGTAACATTTTTTTTGTAAATATCTAATATAAATCTATATTTATAATTAACATCCGCCACATGAATCGGTGATAACAACTGCGAAGACATTTTAACATCGTCTTTTAAATATATTACAATTCTAACCGTAGTTGGATTAAACTGTCCCACCTTAATATTTGCAACCACAGGATCTTCATTAATGATTTGCTCAGTTAAATTTTTAAATAAATTACTTAACTGCGTGTTTTCAATATCAATCGCCAAACGTTTTGGTGACTCAAGTGTAAAGTACTTAGCTTGAATTGTTGATTGTGCCTCAAGTGTGATTCTGGTATATACCTTAGATGGCCATAACCTAATTGCTATCATTTGATTAATAGTAGTTTTTGTAGAACCACTTTCAACTAAATTAGTTATGTCATCCGCATACAACTTATTAACAAACAGCGTTATACCACTACAAAAACCTAATTGAAGAATACGTCGGCGCATCTGGTTAATTGGCTCAGACATCCATCACCTTTCTCGGTCTT
>CAITEL010000070.1 GCA_903891375.1 uncultured Neisseriaceae bacterium | reverse complement strand
TTTAAAAAATAATAAAAATGAAGACGCTATTAAAACATAGCTATATTTATGCTACTACCCACAAAAATGTTTTGTTGGCTATAAAATAATATTGACAATCATCATTTAACATAAACCAAACTGTTTTGCGAATAATCGCAAAAGTACTAAGTATAAATTAAATTATAATCTGGCCTTATCTTTTTTGTTTTTGGATGTCTTTATGAATGCTTTTTTGCATAAATATTTTTTTAAAATCTGTTTAGGTGTTGTATTGTGTACATTGGGGTCATTAGTTTACGCAGCTGATCCTGATAGCTTAAATATCGATGGAGTAAAAGATATGTTGACAAATGGTGTGAGTCTACTTAAAGTAATAGCCAAATGGGGAGGTGTTACAACAGTAGTAGGTGCTGCATTGGCATTAGGTAGTGGGCGTTTAGAAGGTGCATTGGCACAAACAATTTGTAAGATTCTTATTGTGACAGGATTATTAATCGCCGCTTTTAATTTTTTTAGTACTAAAATGGCTTTTGGGTTTAATTTTTAAGATGCAAATAATGAATACAATAAATTCAACAAACACTGTTAATAAAATTCATAAATCGCTATATAAACCAGTGTTATTTGTCGGTTGTGAAAGATTGCCTTTTACTCTAATTACCATGATTGGTGGTATTATCTTAATGCAATATCAAAACATTTATTCAATTGTAATAGTGCTGATTTTTTATATCTTTAGTATTGCTTCAATTCGTAGAATTAACGTAAATGACCCACAATTTTTTATGTGTTTAATGCGCTATGTTCGTTATTTTAAAGATTACTACTCAGCTAATGAATTCTATCCTGGCGCAGTAGATAATCCTCGTAGTTTTTATGCTTAATAATAATGAGTAGTGTGATTTAGTTATGAAAAATTTTGTTAATAAGTTTAAGTCAAGTATACAAACGCTAAAACGCTGTTTAAGTGGTAAACTATTTATTGGTAATGGTTATGGATTTTCTGATTTATTAATGTATGCCAAAATGGTCGATGATGGCATAATACTCCAAACCGACGGTTCTTTTTTAGCTGGCTTTTGGTATCATGGCTCTGATTTAGAAACTTCAACCAATCAAGAACTAGCTATATTCTCTAAAAAACTTAATAATGCCTTCAGTTTACTTGGTTCAGGTTGGTTATTTCACATTGATTCAATTCGTTTTAAAGCCGATGAGTATACACGACAAGATGATTGCCACTTTAATAATGATTTAAGTAGCAAGATTGATAATGAGAGGCGCAGTATTTACCAATCTGGTGAGAAACATTATGAAAATGCATATGCAATTAGTTTTACTTTTAAACCCAAAATTGATTTAGGTAATAAACTCAGTACATTTTTTAAACGTAAAGATACTGATGAGTCGATTGATTATTCACATTATTTGACAGTGTTTAAAGATAAATTAAGCGAAGTTTCAGAATTAATCACACAGCAATTAACCCTAAAGCCAATGAATTCAGCAGAAATATTATCGTATATTAGCTGGTGTTTAACTTCGGATAAAATAAACTTAACTATTCCTAAAAATTATGCTACTTTTCTTAAGCATTTTCTTGCCTGTTGCGATTTAACTGGTGGTGATGCACCAAAGGTAGGAGATAAATATATTCGTGCGGTCACAGTAATGGGTTTTCCTAGTGAAAGTTATGCAGGTATTTTAGATAAATTGAACTATTTGGGGTTTGAATATCGATTTAATACACGTTTTATTATGATTGATCAATTTGAGGGAAATAAAATCATTGAACGAGTTTCTAATTTATGGTATCAAAAAAGAATCAGTGCTGCAGATACAGTGAAGATGTCCTTAGCTATTGATTCTAATATAAAAATTAATCAACATTCAGACACTCAGTATCAAGATGCAGAAAAAGCACTGGCATTAAATGATGATGGTGAAGTTAAATTTGGTTTTTATACGGCAACTATAATGTTGTTTGATGATAATGAACAAGAGGTAGAACAAAAAGCAACACAAGTGAGGAATTCTCTACGTACTATAGGTTTTCAAAGTCAGATAGAACGACATCATACTTTAGAGGCATATTTGGGTTCATTACCAGGATATTCTTACGCCAATATACGTAAGTGGTTAATCCACACTCAAAATTTTGCCGATTTAATGCCAAGCACGGCAATTTGGTCAGGCTTAAAGTATAACCCTTGTACTTATTATGGCGAGAATCCACCGCCTTTGTTCTATGCTATGACAACAGGTAATACACCATTACGATTATCTTTACATGTAGATAATAATGGGCATAGCTTAATTATTGGTCCTACTGGTTCTGGTAAATCTACTTTACTGAATTTTATAGTAGCACAACATTTTCGTTATAAAGATGCACAAGTATTTATGTTTGATAAAAACAAAAGCTCATTGCCACTGTGTTATGGGTTAAACGGCGAATTTTTTGATATTGGAGCGGAAAATAGCAATTATTTTCAGCCATTAGGTTTACTAGATAGTGATATAGATTTCGAATTTGCTCTTAAATGGATTGAGGAAATATGCATTTTAAATGGTATGGAATCTTATTTTGATGATACCCATCGTCAAGCGATACGTAAAGGTTTAATGTTAATGCGTGATGTACCACTGTCACGGAGAACTATCTCATATTTTAGGCATTTGGTACAAGACTTTGATCGCAAAATTGCCACTATTTTAGATGGTTTTAGTTCAGAATCACGTATTTATGAGGCGTTTAATGATTCAGCTGGGTTTGTCGCTAAATTATTTGATGCTAATATTGATAAATTAAATGGATTAAATAATAGTTTTACCGTATTTGAGATGGGTAAATTAATGGAAATGGGTGATAGGATTATAATTCCAGCATTACGTTATTTTATTCATTTTATTGGTTCAAAGATATTAGATAACAAGCCAACCTTAATTGTCTTTGATGAAAGTTTTTTATTTTTTAAACATGAATTATTTAGAGAGAAAATTATTGATTGGTTAAAAACCGTGCGTAAATTTAATGTGGCAGTTATTTTTGCTACCCAAGAATTAGCTGATTTATTCAAATATCAAGATTTATTAAGTTCGTTAAAAACGAATTGTGTCACTAAGATTTTTTTACCCAATAAGAAAGCTAATTCAAGTGGAATTAGTGAAGAATATCAAGAGTTTGGCTTAAATGAGAAACAAATAAACCTAATTAGTTTGGCCAATCGTGGAGAGTATTTTTATATGAGTGAATTAGGCGTGCGTAAATTCACATTAGATTTAAAACCAAATCAACTTGCGTATGCTTTTAGTGCCAGAACATCGTATGCTGACACAAAATATGCTCAAGAATTAAAATTAAAGCATCCCAATGATTTTATTAAAGCATGGTGCGATTATACTGGGATAAAACAGAAAGTTAGTAATGAATAAATCTCAATCAAAACAAACAGATAATAACGTATTTTTAAGTCACATAGAACAGGACTCATGGAACGATATTCAAGCTTATCATATTGAAAATGAGTCAGCTTGGCGCAATATTGCGATTTTAACAATTATCGCTTTAGTTATTGTTGCGATTGTTTCTATGTATTTGGTGAATCAAGACAAACATAAAACGCTAATTTATGAAAAAGATAGTTTAGGCAATATTAGTTTTTTAGGTATCGCAACTACCACATTTAATGTGGATAATAAAGTAGTAGCACACCAATTAGCTAATTTTATTACAGCATTACGTGAGGTTCCCTCTGACATAGCTATACGTAGACGGAATATTGATTTAGTACATAAAATGATTGACCCAAAACTGCAAGAGGCCGTTGATAAAAGCATAATTGGGCAATACACAATGGCACATGACTCAAATATTTTGCTAGATATTACTAGTGTTAAACCATTAGAGGGCGGTAAATCATGGGTTATTAGTTGGGCAGAGCGTTTAAGTTCGGGTCTTACTACTAATTGGAGTACTACAGTTACGTTTAAGCGACTAGAGGCAGTGGATCCTAATGTGCAATTGATCAATCCGATTGGTTTATTTATCACTTATATCCACCCAGTAGAAGACATTAATCAAAATTAAGGTATTATGTAAAATGAAAAAAATAAATATAACATTGCTGTTAATGGTAGGTGTGGCTGGTGCACAGCCAGACTGGAAAGCGTTAAATGTACCGCCATTAATTGATGATAGTTATTCGTACAGTGACCCAACGGCAGACAATGCCAATAAACGCGCGACTAAAATGGAGCATAAGTTAAATCTTGGGTATGATGTATCAGCAGATGCTATTGGCGAATCATTAAAATGGCAAAATGGTGGCTCACCGCGGCCAATTTTAAAGGCTGATGGCGTGGTTAAGTTTCCTTATGGGCAGTATCAACCTACAATTACGTGTAAACCACTTAACTTATGTGATATTGAATTACAAAAAGGGGAACAAATTCAAGGGATTCTACTTGGTGATTCGGTGCGGTGGAATGATGGAGATCAAGGTGTGCCAGTTGTGTATTCTGGTGATGCTAACAATTTAGTACCACATTTGGTTTTAAAACCGAGTCAAGCAGGATTAGAAACCACGTTGATGATTACAACTTCTAAGAGAACGTATATGATAAAACTACGTTCTTCATCTGTTGGTTATATTGTTCGGGCTGGGTTTTATTATCCAAGTGAAGAAATTGTGAGTTACGGCTTAACCAAATCACAAATTAGTGCGAATAATCTCTATCCAAATAGCTCAGGTGCGACTAATATACCAGCAACGCCAACTAATCCAGATGTGGAGAAACCATTATTAAATTTGAGTAAATTAAATTATAAATATACGATTAGTGGCAGTAGTTATGACTGGAAACCAACGCAAATATTTGATGATGGCGTTAGTGTATATATACAGATGCCAGATGGTATTAGCTCACGTAGTCTACCTGGATTATGTGTGGTTGTGGACACGGATGATTCTAAATGTGAGTTAGTTAATTTTAGATTTAACGATCATTTTTATATAGTGGATAAATTATTTGATAAAGCTAAGTTAGTGAATGGATTTGGTAGTTCTCAAGAAGAGATTACCATATCACGGGATAAAAAAGGTTTTTGGGCTAGGTTATTTGGTGGGTAAGTTATGACAACTAGATTTCTAGGTACAAGAGCCAAACTCAAAGGCTTATCTAAAAATAAAATCATTATTGCGAGTATTGTGATTGCCATTGTTTTAATTATTATTGTGATGTGTAGCGGCAATGACAATAATAACCAAAAACAGAATTTGTATACTTCAGAACAAGATAGTGAAACATATACGGTACAAAGTAATAAAAGCAATGTTGATGCAATTTTAAATCAAATACAACAAAGTGATAATGCGAAAAAAAAAGTAGTTATGGTTAAAAATACGAACTTAAATACAAGTGCCAGTTCTGATGTGGCTGGTGAGACACCTCCTATTACTGACCAAGAAGAAGAACGCTTTAAGCATGTACAAAAAACTAATATGTATGCCAGTGTTAGTGGTAAAAGTTTGATGTTTAGTGCTAAACCAAATGCGTCTAGTGTATCGAGTAATAAACCAAGTTTACGTGATTCTTTGAGTATTGGTGGAGATGATGGTTCTAATACCACTGATGTGGTATCGAGTAAAAGCCCATATGAGGTTAAGGCTGGGAGTGTAATTCCTGCAATTATGATAAATGGGTTAAACTCTGATTTACCAGGGCAAGTAATCGCTATTGTGAAACAAAATATTTATGATAGTATTACTCGCCAATATATATTAATCCCTCAGGGTTCACGTTTAGTTGGGCGGTATGATTCTGGTGTGCTTTATGGACAAGAGCGTATTGCGGTGGCATGGAATCAATTAATATATCCAGATGGTAGCGAAACTAATCTAAAGGCTATGCCTGGTACGGATATGGAGGGTTATTCAGGGTTTTATGATCAGGTGGATAATCATTATTGGAAAATATTTGGTGCAAGTTTTGTAATGGGAGTAATAACAGGTGCAATGCAATATAGTCAAAACAATTCTAATACTAATGTACAAGCTGGGGGTAATCCGACTGTTGGGCAGACTATGAGTAGTAGCCTAGGTCAACAATTAGGTCAGACAGGCTTAGCAATTACACAAAAAAATTTAAATGTATCGCCAACGATTGTTATACGGCCGAATTATCCATTTAATATTATGATAACGGCAGATTTAGAACTTAAACCATTTGCTAGGGTAGAGTAATAATGCGTAAATATTATAGGTACAGTATCTGGTTTTGTATAAAGATGGTGTGGGCGATTTCTGGTAGCGATGGTGAAATAGCCTTACGCCAAGTTGACTTAACTACGTGTCAGACAATTGCTAAAAATTTAATAACTATGTGTGTGAAAAGTTTAGATCCAGATCCTAAAGTTTGTACACCATTATATGCAAGTTATGTAGCGTGTATTACTGGATTAAACTCACCACGGCAATTAGTATATAAAAAGAGCTATGATGATTATCCATTAAGCGCATATTCACCATGTGGTTATGAAATATCACATTTGATATTGGCAGATACATGTAATAAAAATATATCTGATGGATTAATAAAATGAAAGAAAAAAATTACGAATTATACTTAAAGATGTGGCAATCTAAATTTAAGTTTATAATATCAATTATGATGATGTTAGTATACTCAATGAGTAATGCAAGTGTATCAGTAATTGACGATGCTGTTTTATCTCAAGAAACCAAAGCTGTTGACTCTTATATTAGTAATATACAGTCATATCTTACTCAATTATCCAGAACTAGTAATTCTGTTGCACAACTAACTGATTTGAATGGTTTAATCAAAGAAGAGGCGAATTTAACTAAAGAATGTGGTAGTTATTGTTCGAAAGCTGATATGGATAAAGTTAAAAAATATCTAACTGATTTAAATACAAATATTTCAGATAGATTTAAGGGGTATGCCAATATCCTTGATAATGATGTAAAAACCCTTAATGATGTTAAAAATTTTATTGATAATTTATCGGGCAATACTAAAGAAATAGGGATAGCATTACAAAAGGCGACACTTCAAGTGCAACAGGGTATGAATGATACATTATTGCAAATACATTCGTTATTAACACTTGATATACAAAAAAGGCAAGCAGAAGAATTGTACGAAAAACAAAATAATAATGCTATTTATAATGGCTTTTCTCAGTCGGGGCTTTAAGTATGCGTCGTTTATGGTTAGTTATTATTTTTATTAGCTTTGGTGTTGCGTACGCTGATTGCTCATTAAATACACCAGTTGGTTCCACAGTAGCCAATGGTTTAGATGATTTTTTGGTCAAATTTTGTAATGACATGTCTACCTATGCTATTAAAAGTAGCGATATTGCAACAAAAATATTTAAGATTTTATTTGCTTGTGAGTTTTTATGGCAATTTTCTGTTAAAAAAATATTTTCAGGGGATGTTGAAAAACTGTGGGTGTTTTTCTTTACTCGTATTGCTTTGGGGTGTTTTTTTGCGCAATTTTTGGTTAATATTAATGTGTATCAAGGTATTATAAAATTTATGGTAGACTATGGTACAAGTATGACGGGTATGAATGTACAAATTACGAATACAGGTAAATTATTTGATGGTATATCACCATCATCAACTTTTAGAATTTATACCTGTGCCACAGATATTGTGCATAAAGTTACGGATGGTACTGGTAGCCTTTCTTTTCTAACTGTTAAAATTTTTCTTGCTATAGCGCAGTTATTATTCTTTTTAGTTATGATAGGTATTGCGTATTTAGTAATGGAAATATATGTTAAAACATATTTTTTATTATATATCGGCTTTATTTTAACAGGTTTTGCTGGTAGTTCTTGGACTATGAATTATTGGCAAAGATATTTACAGCAAATATCAGCGGTAGCTATAGAATTCTTAACTATGTGTGTGCTTTTAGGAGTATTAAAATCACAAATGAATTCTTGGGCAAGTTTACTATTAAATGCCTCGGCAGATACAATGAAGTTGTCTGGCGCCTTTATAAATTTACTAGGGTTGGCTTTAATATTTTTTATGTTTATGAAAACTCTCCCCAGCTGGGCAGGAAATAAACTAGCTGGTGAGGTTAGAATTAGGCTTGATGATAAAATGACGGCAGTGTCTGGCTTTATGTCTGGTCGCAGATAATATACTCATCATCTTTGAACTCTATACTTTGTCAGACTTACTTTGAGTATCAATAACAATTAACTAAGAAAGAAAAAAATAATGGCTGAGCCGATACGTGATGCTATTCGTCATCTTGAAAAAGACATGGTAGATATAATGGATACCTTGGCGGATAAAGAGGTAACAGAAATAATTCTAAATCCATACCGTAAACTTGATGGCACATACGAGGGACACATCTTAGTAGATAAACATGGTATAGGATTACATAATTTAATCCGTAATACCGAAGTTAAACAAGAGATTGAAACATTAAATTTAAATGATATAGTGATATTCAAATATAATCAATCAGAGCCAGAAAAAATTTTATTTTGGGTAAAACTGGCAAGTTATCAAACGGATATTGCAATTATTTCGGATATAAATATTCGGCCATTTTTAAAAACAATTGCTTTTCTCATTAAAAGTTATTTTTCAGTAAATAATTTAGATGAGGTTATTATTCAAACCAGTGATTTTAATTTGTTAGAATTAGCTTGGAGCGTTGAAGACGGTGTATTTAATTATATTGAAAACAATGAAAGTAATAATTCAATACATGATTTTATTAATGCGCTTATTTCTCAAATTAATTTAAAAGTTGCGCAATTTTCAACAATAAAATATGGATATAAAGTATTAAGTAATAATGACGAGATTAAACTTTTTAAAGAATACCCAACTAAACTAATTAAAGCTGATATAGTAAAGATGACAGCAACTAAGGCCGAAACGATTATGAGTGTACTTGCGAGCATTACTGGTAAATTTATTCACACGAAAAGCCCCCGCCTAGAATGTCAAATCCCTAAATATGGGCATAGATTTACGGGTGTAATCCCACCAGCAAGTCATTTTCCAGCGTTTTGTATTCGTAAACATTCAAATAAAATATATACTTTGGATGACTTTGTAAACCAAGGCACACTACAAGAAACTAGTCGGGATACAATTTTATCTTGGATAAAACGTAAATATAATATTTTAATTGCTGGTGGCACTGGATCTGGTAAAACCACCTTAGCTAATGCAATCTTATATGAGATTTCTAAGCATTTTCCAGATAGTAGAATGCTGATAATAGAAGATGTTCCAGAGTTACAATTTAATACATCTCGTTCAATTAGTCTTAATATTGGCGAATCTTTTTCTTTATATGATGCGTTGCGTACTACACTACGTTTTAAGCCTGAACGGATTATTATGGGAGAGGTACGTGGGGCAGAGGCGTATACACTACTTAAAGCGTGGAATACAGGTCATCCAGGTGGAGTGGCTACAATTCATGCTAATGGAGTAAATGAGGCTTTATATAGATTTGAAAGTTGTGTACGGGATAATCCTGAAGCTAAGGTGAATCGTCAAGAAATAGGCTTTACTATAAATGGAATTATTGCTATTCAAAACGTTACAGTAAAAGAAGAAGATGCTAATGGTGAATGTATTAACGTAGTTAAAAGAAAAGTAACAGCACTAAGACAAATAATTCAATACGATAGTGACAAAGATATTTATCAAGATGTGGTGTATGACCGCTTAGAAGAAAGCTTCGAATAACAAAATATGTTGTTTGATTTAAACTATGCATTAGAAAAATGTACGTATAGGGTAGCCTTAAATACTATGCGAGCTATTGTAAAAACCGAAAGCTCGGGTAATCCGTTAGCTATTGGAATAAATGGCCATGCTAGGCTTAAATATCAGGCGCATAATTTAAAAGAAGCTACGGCGTGGGTAGATTATTTAGAAAAACATGGCTATAATATTGACATTGGTTTAGCTCAAGTTAATATTAAAAATGCGCATAAGTATGGATTTAAGGCTCATGATATGTTAGAGCCTTGTCATAATTTACTTTTAGCTAGTTGGATTCTACATGAAAACTACGTAGGTGCTTTATCAGTAGGAGCTAATCAACGTAGCGCATTATTTCAGGCAATTAGTGCTTATAATACTGGTAATTATCAAAGTGGTTTTAGTAATGGATATGTTAATCGGGTGGTATCTAATGCACGTAAAAAATAATGCTATTTATAATTTTAAAAAATGGTGTATTTTAATTTTATTTATCTTAGGGTTATGGGGCTTATTGTATATTTTAGTGAATTCTATCTATAAAAATGTATCGCAATCAGAACCACTAGGTTATTATTTGGCTTATCCAAGTTATCACTATAGTGTGAATGATTTGGTTTTAATTTGTATTGATGATACACGATATTTAAAAGTATTAAGAAAATTAAACTTACCGGATGTCTCGGGTAGTTGTAGTAATGGGTCACCATATCTATTAAAAAGAATTGTGGCAATGGCTAATGATGAGGTTAGGGTAACACAAAATGGGGTTGAAATTAATCATAAATTATATAGAAATAGTAAAGTGAGATTAAAACATAACAATATTAATTTATTGGCACAACCATTAGGTTATATTCATTTAAAAATGAATGAGTTTTTTGTACTGGGGGAAACACCAACATCGTATGACTCACGTTATTTTGGTGTAATTAAACAGAGTCAAATTTATAAAAAAGTGTTATTTTTAGAAGGAGCACACTTATGAAGAAAATTATTTTAACTGGTAACTTAGGCCGAGATCCAGAAATGCGTACTAGTCCAAGTGGGGAGCAATTTGCTACATTTACTTTGGCGGTATCGGTAGGGACTAAGCAAAATCCTAAAACAGATTGGGTTGATGTAAGCTGTAACGGTAAATTAGCTGACGTAGTGTGTACTTATCTTAAAAAAGGTACTAAAATATTAGTATCAGGTTTTCCAACGGTTAATGCATACATGAATAAAGAAAATCAAGCTGTAGGGAGCTTACGTGTTTATGCTGATGATATTGAATTTTTAAGTCCAAAAGCAAGTACTGACAGCCCAACAGATACAAGTGATGTATATACATTGCCACAAACTAATATGGATACATTACATAGCGATAATATTCCATTTTAGTATATGCTCATCGTCTTTGAATCTTGGACTTTGTCGAACTTAAATAAAACATTCCTAATGTACTCATGTACACGTCGTCATGTTTTATTTAAGTATCTTCGCATCCAAAATTCAAATACTTCGAG
>CAITEL010000069.1 GCA_903891375.1 uncultured Neisseriaceae bacterium | reverse complement strand
TGCTTCCATTATACTCAATTAACTTGTTTCCATCATCCTCAAATTCCCACTTCTCGGTTTCGTCATCATTGTCTACAAGAATAAGATTACTTATTTCTGTAATATCTTCTCCGTTTCTTTGAAGCAAACAACAATCCTCAAATACAATGAATTTATAGGCACCGTCGGTATATTCTGAACCACGTGACTCTTCTTTCACACCTTCAAGTTGCTCGGATGAAACTTCTTCAATACTTTCTATTGTTTCGGTTGCTTCTTCTTTTTTGTGCTTATCTGCAATACTTTGAATGAAAGCATTTAATAATATTAAGTACTCTTCTTTGAAGTGTCTATCCGAAAATTGAAAGTCTGGATTTGTAATAGATGGTTTTAATTTAGCTGCAAATATGTGCTCTTCAGTTGTTGTGTTTATAAAGTGTATTTTGTTTCCATTATAAATAAACTCACCCCTGTCATCTATTTCAGCGGTTTCCAATATAGACCATCCTCTTATGTTATCTTTATTTAACTTATACTCATCAAATAAAATTGCAATGTTATTTTCTGTTGGACTGTCATTGACGACTATGTTTAAAGAGTCGCCAGGGAGTATATCTCTCATACTTTCGCATGAGAGATGATACCTCTTGTCGTGCAATACTGTTTTCATACTACACTGATGGGGATGGTGGCGTTCCGTCTTGGGCGGCTACGAGGCCAAGACCAGTTAAGATTGCTGACAAAGCTGTTGCAATGTCAGTTGTGATGTAGCCTAATTTGACTGCACCCCAAACTAGTATCATTAAGATACCGGCTAAAGTTGTTTTCCAATTTTTCATTACTATTATTTATTTAATTAATCTCTTATTGAAGGCAACCGACACGCGTTTTTGCTATTGGACTTCTCTGGCCAGTGTTATCAATTGTTTGGATGTAGTAATACCCGCTACATAATTGCAAGAAAACATTACTCCCTTGAAACGTTCTACCACTGTATTTTGACCATGAGTAATAACCACTTCCACCGGATGATATACATATTATTCTACCGGTGCATGAATTACATGGAGCTGGGTTTTGAACCGATACATTTAAACCTACACCGTTTTTTGTGTAGTTTAAGCTCATGCAAATTAATGCGAGAGAAGCTAATACTAATAATTTTTTCATTTTGCTATTTATTTATTTATTTAATAATCTAAGACCCTTAAAGCTACAATTGCTTATATATACACCAAAGTTATTGCCGCCATTGCGGCCGCTTGATATTGAGAAAGAACCGGCTCCTGTTTTGTTTATATCTTTTAATTCTAAGAATGTTTTTGATATTGAATTAGTTAGTGATATACTTGCTGTTACACCGTTGCTACTACTTTTTAAAACTGGCATTGATGTGCATGATGCGCCATTTACTGATAAAGTTACTATTGTCTGTGTTGTACTTGATGGGAACACTATATTGTAAGCATTAGTACTGGCGAATGTTATGTTTGTAAAAGTGTTTGCTCCCGATATAATGAAGTCACCAGTGTTTGCTGCGTTATTAAAGTTTACCGTACCAAATATTTTACCTAAACCTGAAAATTTAGCACCGACTGATGATGTTAGTGTTATATTAGACGCATTTGTTAATGTTAAGTTACTACCAGAGAATAAAATAGCAGAGTCTGTTCCTGTTACTGTTATTGCATTTGCAGTAAACGCTAATGTTCTTGGGTTTGAACCTGTTGATACTATACCTTTACATGATGTTAATACTGAACCGGGATTAGTTGTTAAAATGCCGCCTGTTTGTTTTAAGTAATCTAGTAATACTATATTATTATTAATCAGACTATAAGAACCTGAGCCACTTATTAACCACCCGTACATTGTGAAACCAGATGCAACGTTTATACTTTTACCTGAACCACCTGCATTAACAAAATAACCAGTCCAGTTTATGGCTAAGTTAAGACCTGATTTACCAACAAGAAAATTACCGACGCAACTTAAATTACCATTGCCAGACCACCAACCACCATTTGTATATCCACTTGTTATTTCTACATACGCAACTGTTAAATTTACATTCCAATTTGTTGTAGATAATGAATTAGCTGTAAAATACATACTATCAGTGTTAATTGGAACTGAAGCATTATTAGCACCACCGTCTGATAATGCCCAATTAGTATTACCTGTCGCATTTACATTTGTAGTAGCGCCACCACCAACCCAATACTTTCTAACCGCACTACAATTAACTGATGCTAGTAAAAATAATATTACTATTGCCTTGTTACCCATAATATAAATGTTAAGTTTCTAATTATAGCGACTGATGGTGATGTATTTGTATTTATACCTATTATATCACCTGCTGTTAGTGACGAAACTGTCCAATTTGCGCCAATTACGTATGTGCTCTTTGATGCTGAAGATAATTGCGGTGGATGACCATTTGTAATACTATCCGCAGCAATTGGATGTGTTACTGTTGGCGCAAAACTACTATATGATGTTTTCCATAAACCTATAGTTATAACATCTGCACTACTATCACCTAGTAACCACACACTGTCTATTGATGCGCAATTAAATGGAACCGAGAACTGACCTTGATACCCTGTGGATATAACTGCACCGTTATTACTTATTATTAACTGTAAATTATCTCTAACTGATACACTCGACCCTGTTGCGCCTGTTGCACCAGCTACACCAGTAGCACCAGTTGCACCATTACTACCATTTGAACCAGATGGGCCCGAAGCACCAACTGTACCTGTCGGACCTGTTGCGCCAGTGCCACCTGTTGCACCATTTGTTCCAGCTGTGCCTGTAGAGCCTGTTGCACCATTTGAACCAGCTGTGCCAGTTGGTCCTGTAGAGCCTGTTGCACCATTTGAACCAGCTGTGCCAGTTGGGCCTGTAGCACCAGTTGCACCATCTACACCAGACGGACCTGTAGCGCCAATTGGACCTGTTGCACCATCTACACCACTAGGACCCGTGGCACCAGTAGCGCCACTATTACCTGGATTACCAGCTATACCAACACTCCAATTGTTATATGTGCCACTACCACCGGTTTGGTCAATAGAAACTGTTACATTACTACCAACTATAATAGCTATTACACCTTCCATATAATTAGATGATATAAGACCAGCTGCTCTTATTCTATCACCAGCCACATATGCAAAGCCTGTTGGCGCGCTTACTGTTGTAAAAACTTTTGTCCCTGTTCCTATTGTTAATGAAGTTGTTGACCATGGTGATGTAACTCTATACCCAATACCAGTCGAACCTGTTGCGCCATTACTACCAGATGCACCTGTCGCACCAGCTACACCTGTTGGACCTGTAGCGCCATCTACCCCAGATGGACCCGTGCTACCTGTAGCGCCATTTGTACCATTATTACCAGTTGGACCTGTTGCGCCAACCGCGCCATTATTACCACTTGGACCCGTAGCGCCAACCACACCAGTAGCACCTGTAGCGCCATTACTACCACTTGGACCTGTTGCACCGGTTGCACCAACCGCACCAACAGCGCCATCAAGATTAACTATCCATGAGTCGTATGATAAACCTAGACCAGTTGATAGTGATGTTATATATATACTCATTAATCCAGATGTTAGATTGTAATCTATTACATATCCAATAAAAAAATCTAGTATAGAAAAACATGGTGTAACTAAAATACCTTGATTAGGTGTGTATGCAAGGCTATCTGAAATTATAAAACTAACTGTGTCATTTATGTTTAATATCTCAAAAAGAGTAGTAGACGCTGTTTGATATCTATCACCTGACAGACCGGCAGGACCCGTAGGTCCAACTGCACCAAACACTGCTTTTCTTTTAGTTGTACTGTCAGCCCATGTAACTAGTGAGTCGCCGCTTATTGTTACACTGTCCACTTTTGATGCCGTGTATTGTATAAGTGAGTTCATTTTTGCACTTGTTATCTGCGTTGGTGGCTTGAATAAATTCTCAAGCTGTTGAACTTGTGCATTTGCGCTAAAGGAAAATGCTATTAATATAAATAATATCTTTCTCATTATGTAGTTATTACAGAACCTATATATGTTATTACATACCAAACTTTATTGTCCTCATTGTATTGAAACGCAAATGGAGACTCAACTATACCTTCACTATCGACAAAACCTTGTATTGACTGACCTACACCAGGTGCGTCAATGGTTAAAGCTGTAACAACTAAACCTGTTGTTACATTACCTGCGCCACCAAATATCAATTTACAAACCTGGTTTTTAACCGGACTTAATGGTAAATGCACTAAGCAATTAGCTATTAAGGCTGGTGGGTTTATATATAGAGTACCACTACCATTATCAATCTGAACTTCGTACGGACCTATAATTGGCTCATATGATTGGCTATTAGATAACCACGAAGGTGCGGCTCCGCCTCCTGCTAATAAATCATATATAGCATCCAAAGCGTCTAAAACTGATGAATATTGAGACATACCTCCTAGTTTATATGCTATTGCATTACAAGCGTCTAATACCGAAGCAAATTGAGCCATTCATTAAAGTGCTAATTTTATTTGAGTGAGATCTAAAGTACCAACTGCGTATGAACTTCCACCAGCTAAACCTGTTGCATTAACAATTAATGATGTACCATCTGTTGTTACAGCAACTGCACAGTTTTGCATTGTTGAATTATACACTGAATATGTTTCTTTTGATTGACCTGGTACATTAGTAACCATTGTTATAACACCAGCTTGATTTATTATAATACCAATCCAATCAGCCGCATAACTATGTAATGGCAATAAACCACCACCAGCGCTAACTGCTGATGATATAATAACTTTTAATGTAAAAGCCCATGCTGTATTTTCTGGTATATCCAATGATGAAGCGCCAGTACCCATTGGTGTTGGTGTATTACCAATACAATGAGCGCCAAGCATTATTCTATACGATTGGGCCTCACCTGGTATACCCTGACCATTAAGGTTATGAACACCAACCGCTAAAGCATACGAGAACTGGTTTTTACCACCATTACCGATTAACGCATTATACTCAGCTGTCACTTCCGGTGTTGCATTTGCTCCAACTATAAATAACTGCCGGTCACCAGGTTGTGCATCTATCCAATTATCAGATGTACCAATACCACCAACTAAAACAAATGAGCCATCTGATTTTTTTGAATAAAATAAATTATCATCAGTACTCTGAAAAATCACTTCCTCTGTGCCCGCTGGTGTTGGTACGTTACCAGGTGCGCATCTCTGTATTAAACCTGCTATCATTTTGTCTATTATTTAATTGTTTATAATTTACTAATAAAGGTGGGCTGATTTATCAGCCCACCATGTTTTAAATTGTTACTGCAACAACCGCACCTGCGGAAGTCCAGTACTTCAGTTTATTATCTACCGTATCTCTAAAGATAACGATTTCACCAACTGAAGGAATTGCGATTGGAGCCTTACCGCCTACTACAGCAACCTCCGGAATTAAACCTAAAATGTTCATTGTTTTTTTGTTTATATTTGCCTACTCTATTTAATTACTAGACTGCTGCATTTTTCGGCATCCATGCGCAACTATACTTTTATCTATGTTTAATGAATGATATGCAAACTATTGCAATTAGTATACCAATAATGGTGTATGTTTGTCTTTTCTGTTTTAGAACCTCTGGGTCATTTTGTAATTTAAGCATAGCATAATCATTCGCTAATTGTGCATTAGCTATTTGTTGCTCGGTACCTAACTCATTATTAATGATATTAGTTTTACTCTTACCTGTTATACTATCACCTAAATCACTAAAGAAGCTCATTATTTAAAAGCTATTATTGTTAATAAGACTATTAATATAACTAACATGATAGTCTGTATTTTCATCATACCATTGCGACTATTATCATTAATAATAAACAATCCACCTGACTGCGGTTGTGGATATGATTCTACAGCTTGTTGCTGTCTCCAATCTATTGGCGCACCAAGTTTTGCTTTGATACTCAAAATGTCGCTTATTCCATCCATTCTACAGAAGTTTTTTCCATATAAATATACCGGCTACAATTATACCTATAAATATAATTGTATATCCAATAGTCTTTTTTAATTGCTGCGCATCATTAGCTGCTTTTTGGGCTATTGATATATTACTAGCTGCAGTCGCTGTTGCTATATCAGCATTTGTGCCTTGGTTAGCTATTGCATTTTGGTCTGCGGCCGATAAAGCATCAAAGCTAGATAGTGCTTTCTGTGCTGTTGTTATTAACTTTTCATCTTCTACTATATCAATCCGTTTAGCCTCAGACCATGCTTTGTTATTGATTGCTTTTTGACCATTTTCATTAGCTCCATTAAGATTAACAACAGCTTCTGACCTTGGATTGTTTGAAAAGTAAAAACTAGGCAATGCACCCACAACAACACCACCCCACGCCTGCGCTTGTTGGATCTGTTGTCTTGATGTTGCTGAGAATAAATTAAAATCACTATCGTATTTTGCTTTTGATAAATTATCTGCTTTTAACTTATCCTGTGCATCTTTTACATGCTGCACTAATGTGTCTCTATATGCCATTTTATTAACTATTTAATGTTTTTGTACCTGTATATCCGAATGTTATCAAACCAAGCAATTTTAATCTAATTTTATAACTAATTAGTAATTGCTCATTTAAGTTCATCTTTAATCCAAAATCAACTGTATTCCCATTTACCACTATATTTAACTCTTCTTGTATTATTGTTACCGAACCAGCTTCAATTACTACTTTAGCGTAGTTACTTATATTGTCTGTAGAGTAAGCTATTAATGTTTCATTGTAATATATTTCTATATAGAGATTACTAAAAGAAAGGTTTACCGAATTAGCATTTGTTATTGAAGCATCCACCACCACCTTTGCATTACTACTACCGCCCGTTATAACTCTACCTAATTGAAATTTACTTAAATCTATTTTTGATAAACCGAAGTTAAAATCAAGGCGACTAACTAGTAGTTGAACGTACAAGTAAATTGCTGTAATTATAGCCAATAAGATTATAATAAATTTCATTATCTAACTTTCAAATAATATAACACTGTCAATAATATTAATAAACCTATCAATGTTGCTATCAGTATTAACTTTTTTTTTGGAAATATGCAAGACCACCCGCTGAAGCGTTTACACCTGCTGATATAGCGGGAACCATAGAGTTTGTCCACATAGCAACCTCACACGCTCTAATTTCTTTTAAATGTGGAATTTCAACTAATTTACCACCAACCATAGCGTGGTCCCATTTCATGAATTCTGCAGATATGTCACTATCTGATGCGCCACTATTAATTAATTTTAAAAGAGTGCTAGATTGAAATGCACCAATACCGTTACCAAAACAAAAATCCATTAAAGAGTCCCTTTGGCTTTCAGTTATAGGTACATTGACTGAATTATCAACTGCCTGGTAATACACTTGTAAATCCGCATCTAATATATCATCAGACTGCTGCTGTGTAATACCATTTTTCATCCACTGTTCATTGTCTTTTATAACATGACCACGGCCGATAGTCCATATACCTGATACGTCTTGATATGGCTGCAATTTGTCACCCTCGTGCCATGTAATAAAATCCCTTATACTATAATCACTCATGCTACTTTTAATCTATCTTTTAATACCTTAACATCACCTTCCATGTTATTTATTCTCTCATCATGACTCTCTACCTTTTTTGAACATTCACCACTCTCTTTCGTTATGTATTGCATTTGCACTGATATTTTAGCTATTGCAACTTTTAATGCAACTATAATACCAATAGTTGATAAGACTACTGTTATAATCTGCGAGTATACAAAATATTGAAAATCTATACTATTCATATCTATTTTAAAGATGACTCCAAGCATTGTTTAATATGTTATTAAATGTGTTAACTGCGTCTACCGAACCGTTTGTGTTTGTGTTTGTGTTTTCCGATGAAGATTGGTTTGATGGAACTACTGTTGGCATAAATAACGAATTTCTGTTAATATAAACTATATAAATAATAACTGCCATCAACAATACTATTATTATTAATATCCAATTTTTTTGTATGTATGTTAATATACTATTCATACTATGCGCAACCAGTGTTTCTTAATCTATTAACGGCAGAGTCTCTGTTACCACCAACACCACCCATAAAATCAGGCTCTACAGCTGTTATTGAAGCGATACGAGCTGTCATTGTTTGACTGTCTTTTGATTGATATTTTGTATTATATGTATTATACACAGCTACAACCATATCATCTGTTGGTAAATTAGCCACATTATAAAATGTTTTATTTTGCGTGATATTACTTATAAAGAACGTATCAGTATTCTGATAAACTTCATCTGCAAGTATATTTGGGTCCCAACCTGCAGGTATTGCATCTGTTCCATGTTTATAGTCAACAATATTTGCTGCGTTGTTTTTACCCCATCTATAGATGACGTATATAACTATTAAACCAATGGCTATAATCCAAAACCATTTGTTTTTGAATATTGGTGCCGATACTATTTCTGTTACTACTCCCATATTATATATGCTGTGTTCCTTGTATTGGCGTGCCAACTCTATTGGCGGAACCTAAACCTGAAACTGTTTTTGAACCTGTGTTTTGTTTAACTAATTTGTAACATACTCCTTTAAAATTGTATGCTAAACCTGAAGGTGAATTAGTGTTAATAACTACACCTTCACCTGGTGTTTGTGTTACTGATAAAAAACCACCAATATATACATCTTTTGCAATACTATTGTATGGTATTTGATTAGCGCCTGTTTTATTAAAGACATTACTTGAACCCCTAAGCATACCATTAGAGTCGTAACTCATTAATTGGTCACCTTTATTAAATTGACTATAATCAGTTACTTTAAGCCAATCCACTCCGTACTTTGTAACTATATCTTTATTTATAGGTGTACCCGTTTCTTGTGATTGATTTACAACTACAGAGCCAACACTTGGTATTGATTTTCTGAAGTATAAAAATACTCCAATAAATACAGCTAAAATTACTACTGTGAATATTATTTGTTTACTACTCATGATTTACTTGCTATTACCGTGCAAAGGTTTTTGATTACTGTTTTTTGATTATAGTATGTTATTACTAGCGCAAGGCTAATTATAACAAGAACTACTATTAATACTTTCCAATACCACAACATAATTAATGATGATAACCTACTAATGGTGATGGTTTTACACCTATTGTATTAACTGGTTTATTATATAAGCCATAAATAGCCGTATGTGGCGTACTGGTATCTTTTAACAGAAACCAGTACACCACAAATAAGCCGACCGCTATAATTACTACCAGTAATACTGTTTTCATTAAGCTGTAATAGGTGCGCCTGTACCTGAATTACCCATACCAATTTTGGTTACTGGAATATCAAATACAAAATACCTGTCAATTAAATGCACTACAGCAATAATGCCTATAGCGATAAGAATCCACATCCAAGTTTTCATTTTTAATTGTTTTTAATTTGGCCTACTATTTTATAGCTGTTCGGCATCTGCTATTTTGTTGCAGTCGCTGCGACTACGGTTGTTGTTGCTGTGAAGTGTTGGTATGTCAAATAACCAACTAATCCAACTACGATGGCAATTCCTGCCCAATAATACCATTTCATTATTTTACTATTTTTAATTTGGCCTACTATTTTATATCTGTTCGGAATGCATCTGATGGCACACCTAAATATTGCACACCGTCTTTTTTATCTGCTTTTATACCAACGTTTGGATTTGCGAAGTGGTGGTATGTTAAATAACCAACCAAACCAACTACAATGACGATACCCGTCCAATAATACCATTTCATATTTTACTATTTTAAATTAATTATTTCAATAAAGTCTACCATCATGTTTCTGTGCATCAGTCAATCCAGCCATCGGGTCTTTCCATACATCTACATTTTTTACTACTGGTTTGTAAAAAGGGCTACTACCAAAACCTTGTTTCGCCAATTTGTACTGAAAGATAAGACCAGATACAATTAAAACAAAAACCACAATACCAACTATCCAATACCATTTCATATTTTACTATTTTTAATTAACCACTAATAAACATTACCATCATATCTATCTGAGAACTTATCACCCGCCATCCTTATACTACCGCCAGTTACCTTTGAATT
>CAITEL010000068.1 GCA_903891375.1 uncultured Neisseriaceae bacterium | reverse complement strand
TGAAAAAAAAATTAAAAAAAATTTATAAGCCAGAGTAATTAATTACGCTGGACTTAATACCTGCAACTGTGTTACAATGCTAATGTGTGAATATTTGATGGAACTAGCATGTTGCAAATCTTACTTATTCTTTTACTTATTTTTATTACTGGATTTTTAGCCATATCTGAAGTTTCTCTTATTGCTGCAAAGAGACAACGTTTACAAGCATTGGCAAATGAAGGCAACAATAATGCTAAGTTGGCACTTGCACTAGCCTTAGCCCCACATCGCATGATTGTCACCACCCAAATTGGGCTAACTTTTGTTACCCTTATTGAAGGTGCAGTTACCGAAACTTTACTCGACCCATTTTTACAGCCAATCTTAGCGAAAATAAGCTATTTATCCTCTCATAGTATCATGATTTCTGTAATTGTGAGTTTTGCCTTAGTCACATTTATTACCATATTGTTCGGCGATATTTTACCAAAACGGATCGCCCTTTTATATCCAGAAAATATTGCCATCACACTAGCACCAATAACTTCAAGGTTAATTAAATTATTTAGCCCATTAATTACGGTTTTTTCTTTTCTGTCCGACACAATTCTACGAATATTACGTATGCCATTACATATCCACCACCATGTATCTGCAGAAGATATTGAAGATTTATTTGAAGCTGGTGCACAATCTGGCCTATTAGATAAAACAGAAAAAGGCTTACTTGATAATGTATGGCGCATGGATGAACGAATGGTAGGAGCGTTAATGACACCACGTTCTGAAATTGTGTATATAAATATTACCTCACCATATAAAGAAAATCTAGAAATTATATTTAATAATCCAACCAAACGAATTATTGTTTGTAAAGAAAATTTAGACCACATATTAGGTGTTGGCTCCGCATCAATTTGGATTAAAGATTTTGCCGAACAACTATATACTGGACAACAAAATCACAAAATTGCTAGGTTAAATTTTGATAACATTCTACCATTACACTCAATACCCAATACTTTAACTTTAATCGAAACCTTAGCTGCCTTTCGTAAATATAAAACGCATATAGCACTTGTATATAATGAATTTGGTGACCTTGAAGGGTTAATCACCATGGTAGACTTAATGGAAGCTGTAGTCGGCAACTACCCTGAAACTCTCGATGAGAATTTATTAATACTAAAAGACACCTCTGGTAAATGGTTAATCGACGGACTAGCTCCAATTGACGATGTTAAACAAGCACTCGATATTGCAGAGCTACCTGATGAATCTTTAGGTAATTATCATACCGTAGCAGGCTTTGCGATTTCTATTTTAGGTAGCGAAAAAGGTCGCCTACCTAAGGAATTTGATAAATTTGTATACGGTGGGTATGTTTTTGAAATAGTTGATATAGATAGAAGCAAGGGTTATAAAATAGACCAGCTAATGGTCCACAAACAAGAAAGCTCGGCTCCTTAGAAAAATGCCGTGTAAAAGTGAGATTCTTAAATATTCATAATTTAACAATGATAATAAATTGTGGCTTCAAATTTTTCTGCCCCATCTAGTGATACTTTACTTGTTTTAACTTTTGTGACGGTACAGTTATTTATATCTTTGGTTGAATTTAAATGCGTGCCACCACACATTCTATTTGATTCTCCAGAGAGTTTAGAGCAAAAACTTTTACAGAGCAAGGGCTGGATACCAGCCTTCGCTGGTATGACAGTGTTGCGGCAAGCAGCGAGAAATTATACCCAAAGAGATTAAAATAAAACTTGGTGATCATCGTGGAACTGAAATAACTATGTCACAATAATGGTCATTCCCACCATTTTGCAGGAATGACCTCCAGATTTATATCTTAACTCTTAATGGATACCTTCTAATAGTAAATTAGCTGTTTCTTCGTCTATCTCCACAGAAGTATCTCTATGCAGTTTGCAGAAGTTCACATAAGTATCACTTGTTATGAATATATAAAATATCAACGAGATTATACCCACAAAAATAAGATTTTGATATAGATAAATAACCCATAGATAAAGGAGAAATGGCACAATTAACTGCAATAAAATACTTATTTTAGCACCACGCCCTATTTGAACGGCACCAAAAATCACCATTAAACCAACCAATGAAACGTTCATCATAAAAAAATCGTGTTGCGGGAGTGTAGTTAGTATAGCGCCTAAAAGCACAAACACTATGGCACCAAAAAAACGAGTTTTAGGCCGTATTGCCCCCATACTTATAGGTGCCGCCATGTAACCTATTATATGATAACCCGTTACCACCACCATTAATGATGCCCAGCTCTCAGAATTCCATAACACCAACGAAGCTAATATCCAATTTAATAATAAAGAACGCCGACAGAGAAAATATTTTGGATGGAGTTTACTAATCGTCCATTTTGGCATTTGCCCAGCAGACCCCATAGCATAAGACATACGTGACGCTGCACCTAAATATGCAAAACCAGTGCCAGATGGACTAATTGTACTATCAGCAAGTAAAACTATCGCTACAAAATTTAAACCAAGCAACATTGCCAAATTAAGTAATGGTGAATGATAATTAAGTCCAGCCCAACCACCTACACTTAATAGTTGGTCATGCGGTACTGCCCCCATAAAGGCTAATTGTAATAACATATATACAACCATCACTATAACCGCAGAGAGTATAATTGACAATGGTACATTGCGTCGTGGATTTTTGATTTCGCTAGCAAAAGCAACAGAAATTTGAAACCCATTATAGGAATAAATTAGCCCTGCACTAATAATAGCAGTAATAGCTGAAGAGGTTGAATAAGCACCATCCCCTACTATAGAAAAATTTGTTGTATCAAATTTTGCAATTATTAATAATGCAATCGTAAACAATGGCGTGAATATTTTTAATATGGTAACCACATTATTTATTTTAGCTAATAACATTATACCAAAATAGTTTACCATTAAATAAACAAATAAAACCGCTAACGCAAATAGTTTTCCATGTACAGTAAGTCCCGTATTATTCATCAACATATTACTATGCAATGCAGCCGCTAAGTACTGTGTTGTGGCTTGTGATTCAGTTGCGATTACTACCATGACCCCAAACCAATTAGCAAAAGCAAAAGGCATACCAAATATACCATTATGCGACAATGCACTTGAACGTGTAGTTGCCCCACGAACTGGGTACTTAGCAACCACTTGTGATAAACATAGCCCTACAGCAATAATTAGTAAAGCTGCAAGAAACCATGCTAAGAAAGAATAATTACCTGCTATCTTCGCATTTAGTTGTGCACTAAATAACCAGCCAGAGCCAACCATAGATGTAGCGCTTAATGCCGTAGCACTAAATAATGATGTGCGATGTGTAGTTTTTAAATGTTCTTTTGTTTGCATTATATAATAACCCCATAGTTAAAATTATGTTCAAGGACGGAAGTTTACCATGTTATTTGAATAATATGTAGTTGCACTGCAACAAAATCATTATTCACGCATGTGAATTAATTTCCAATACAATGTGTCCGTGTTTTAAATGTAAATAACCTCTTGTGAGATTCTATTTACAACAGCACCTATAGTATATGCTGTTACATTATAGTTATTGTGTAATAACTCCTTTACTGCAATTTCATCCTCTTTACGCACTATAACTGCAAAACCTATACCACAATTGAACGTTTCTAGCATTTGCAACTGACTAAGATTTGCTTCTTGTTTAATCCATGAGAAAATAGCATCTTGAGGTAAATTATCTAACTTTACTTCCGCTGCCAACTGTTCAGGAAAAATTCTCCCTAAATTACCCGTAATACCGCCACCTGTAATATGTGACATCCCTCGTATCTCAAATTTAGACAATAACTCTAGGATAGGCTTAACATAAATTACAGTAGGTTTAAGCAATGCATCCTCCCATGACTCATTATTATTAAAGTTACCGGTTAAATCTAAATTACTTTGCTTTATTATTTTTCGCACCAAAGAATACCCATTAGAATGAAAACCACTGCTTGCTAAACCTATAATCACATCGCCTAACTCTAATTTTTTACCATCTATTATTTGATTCTTTTCAACACAACCAACGGCAAAACCAGCTAAATCATACTCACCATTTTGATACATCCCTGGCATTTCAGCAGTTTCCCCACCAATTAAACTACAACCAGCATATTCACAACCTTTAGCAACCCCTTTTATCACATCTGTTGCGGTATCTATGTTTAATTTACCACAAGCAAAATAATCCAGAAAAAACAATGGCTCAGCACCTTGTACTAAAATGTCATTGACCGACATCGCCACTAAATCTTCCCCAATCGTATCATGTTTGTTTAACTCAAATGCTAATTTTAGCTTTGTACCAACACCATCAGTACCTGAGACTAACACTGGTTCTTTATATTTTTTTGCTATATCAAACATAGCACCAAAACCACCAATTCCAGCTAAAACTTCTTCACGCATAGTACTTTTCGCAAAAGGTTTTATCCTCTCAACCAGTTGATCTCCAATTTCAATATCTACCCCAGCATCTTTATATGTAATAGAAGTTTGCATATTATAACCTTTAAAATGTATAATTACGTAAGAAATAAATAAAAACAGGGAACACAAATGCAAGAACACATAAAAATAAAACCTATTATCAGCACCTTAGCTTTGACTATTGGTATTTTTTATGTAATTCTATTACTCGGAAAAGTACTTATCCCTTTTCTAATAGCCCTAATTTTATCCTATATTGTTAATCCATTTGTAGAAAAAATACAAAATAAATGTAAAATAAAACGAAGTATTATAAGTTTTATGATTTCAATACTGATTTTTCTTATTTTTATTTCAATACCTGTATTTCTTTTACCCAATATATTAATCCAAATAAAATCGATAATCAGCGAAATACCAACTCTTATTAACGTTATTAATGTTAAACTCTTAAATGTCATCAATGTTAAATATGACACACATTTAACATTAGACTACAATATGGCTAAAAGCGTTATACTTAAAAACATAGGTACTCTTTATAATCATGTGAATATATTCTCACCACTAGCACATAATAGCATTGTACTCGTTGAAATACTAGTATATATCATATTGATTCCATTTATTCTGTTTTACTCTACTAACAATTGGGGTAACCTTTTAAAATTTTTTGATGACCTGATTCCTAAACGTTATAAAGATATTGTCCATCAAGTTATCACCGACATTGATCGTTTACTTGCAGCTTACTTACGTGGGCAAATTAGTGTTATGTTTATTATGGCATTATATTATTCCATAGCTCTCAATATAATTGGATTAAACTCAGCAACTTTAATTGGGACTATTACTGGACTCTTAGTATTTATTCCATATCTAGGTATTTTAACTGGGTTATTTATCTCTCTTGCTGTTGGTTTTACTGATTTTACTAGCATGAATTTGATTTTCTGGATATTAGGCGTCTTTGTTGTTGGGCATTTACTTGAGGGCGGATTAATTACTCCATTCTTGGTTGGTGGAAAAATTGGCCTTAATCCTATTATGATTATATTTGCCCTTATGGTTTTCGGTAAACTTTTTGGTGTAGTTGGTGTCTTATTAGCCCTACCTCTCTCAACTATTGCAGTAGTATTACTCCGCTATGTTCGAAAATACTATATACATACTAATTACTATAACGAGGAGACATCATGAAACCTCAATTGTTGGATTTATTCAATAGCGAACATTCTTTTGATAATTTTATCACTATTAGTAATAAAAAAGTTAGCGAAGCGCTGAAAAATAATAACAGTCAATTTACTCATATTTGTGGTATAAAAAATAGCGGTAAGACTCATTTGTTAAAATCATGGGTAAATGAGGCGTGTTTATTACATAAAAGCACAAAATATATCAATTCTCTTGACTCTATTTCTGAGAATGAAATAAGAAACCTTGCTACATATTATCAATATATTGCAATTGATAATATTGATTCTTTGAATGAAGTACAACAAATTGAACTATTTGACTTATTCAATTCCATAAAATTATCTAACCGAGATAATTTATTAGTTACAAGTAGCGCTTTTGGTTTTGAGAATAATCAGAATATTCGTAATGATTTAAAAACAAGAATTTTATCTGGCCTAAATTTACATTTAATCTCACCTGATGACAATGAAATAATGCAAACACTTCATCTCTACATTCTAAAAGAAGGTATAACCATCGCTGACTCAGAACTAAACTATATGATTTCACGATATACAAGAAATATTGGCATACTGATTAACACTATCCATAAAATTGCAGATACTGCTATGCTTGAACATCGAAATATTACTATACCATTAATTAAACAAGTGATTGCATGTGAATATACTTAGTGCGCTCAAAATTTGAGGTTTTTGATAAGCGGCCGTGTACTCTCGTACATCACCAAGAGCGAAATCAAAAAACTCAATTTGTGCCCGTGCTAAGTATATCGTTTGCTAGGTAATCAAGTTTAGCTATCACCTCCATAGGTGAAATATCATAGATCCGTTTCGTCGCAGTTTGTAAACACACTTGGGTTGTAGTCCAAGGATGCCACGAGTTAATATTTTGAGCATGAAATAAGCCAATACACTTCATCCCCAACCCCGCTGCAACATGTAATAATCCACCATCAGCGCCAATGAAGTATTCACTCTGCGACATTTGATTTGCAACAACAAATACATCACTCTCACAACATAATGATATATTAGTGCTGTTTGGAATTGCATTTAAAATCTCCAATGCTCTATCTTTGTCATTTGCTGATGCAATTAATAATATTGATTTATTTTGAGCTAAAATTCCATTTATAATACAAATAGCTAACGATGTTGGAATATACCGCACAGTATCAGCCCTACCTGATATATTTAATGCCACCTTGTTTTTATCCACCTGTGTTTTGTTTAATGGATCATCCGGATTATATGTATCAGTATAAAAAAAGCAATTTGGCGTAGTAATATCTATGTAAGAATTTGCACGGAGTGTTTTCAAACCAAACTTAAGTAAGTTAAATGAATTAATTACTTCATGAATTGAATCATCATATTTAATAAAATAATATTTAGGTTTAAGTTTTGCATAATACATAAAGCAACGTGAGTTAAAACTTTTATAACCTAGTTCATGACTAAACACGTAGCGAGTATCCATATCAAAAACAAACTGATAATTTTCTCTATCACGATTTAATATAAACACTGCAATATAATCTTTAGAATATATATTTTTTATGATAGCTTGATTATCTTTACTACTTAACGGTTCGTTTTTTTTAAGACAATATATATCACTTAAATGTGGGTTAAATTTAAATGCCGCATAGTTGTAGTCATAACATAATAAATCAATAGATACTGCATAATGTTGCAATGCATATATAAAAGGTGATGATAAAACACCATCACCCAAGAAATCTGTTCTTATAACCAATACTCGCAAAGTTAAACTCCTATTTTTTAATTAGGCGATTGAATGTATTACCTGAGAGAAAAACCGCCATTAATATAATAAATGCTGCACCACTGATGTTATCAGTATACCCACCGCCTTGCAAGGCACAAACTGCATAACTAATTGAAATAATAACCGCAAATTTTCCCTCTGGTGTCCTTGATTTATAACCATAGTAAATACCAGCAAAAATTATAGCAAGTAAACCCAATGGCCCAAATATACCAAGCTCTACCCAAAGCCAGTAAAAATCATTGTGGGGGTGTCTTGTTGCCCTATTACCCATAAAACCCGTATATTTTTGATATGAGTAATGAAAACTACCAGTGCCATAACCTGTAATTGGTTTGTCTTTTATCATCATTAATGCATATTTATGAAATTCTAATCGTGCTCCAAATGAAGTATCCGCATCACCTTTATCGTAATTTTGCACATCACTCGTAACTCGTTCTAAACCACATTTTAAACCAGGAGAGGTTTGTAATATTGCTAGAGATAAAATTGCAATCCCTATGGATATAAAAATTCCTTTTTTAAAGTTCCACAATAAAAACACCAACATTAACATCATAACATATATAATTTGCCCTGCACGACCCTGAACTAAATATAAAATATCATAGGTTGATAATAAACATAATACTACATAAATAATTTTAGTTTTTCTAGATAATGCATTACCGAAATATAACATTAAAGATATTAAACCTGTAACCATCACCGCTAAAAATAAATTATGATAGGTGTGGTAACGAAAAGCTGGCCAATCACCAATAGTACATGTCCAACCTCCGCTTGTAGCTGATAACATTGGATGATTAAATGCAAACATAATAAACGAAATGGCCAAAGTAATTAAAGCACCAAGAATAAACCCTCTACACGCCCATACACGATATTCAATTGTGGTGAAAAAAGCAAAAATTAAAGGACACAAAACATATCCACGCATTTTTATTAGCATATGTGTAACATCTTGAGTTGGTGCTTGACTTTTATAAACCCATAACAAAAACAAAACATAGAGTAAAACACAGAATACTACAAAATAATTACGTGAAATATCTCTAATTGACTTGCGAATATTAGGGTCCACAATAACAACTAATGAAATAAAAACAACAGTTATATTTTGTAATGCAGTAGAAACTGGTATCGCTAAACCAGTTAAAAATGATACAAAACTATACAAGTACATTCTTTGAGGGTTCATATTTATTTCCACTTTCGATATAATATTGGTAGTATGTAAGAGAGTTTAAAATTGAAGTTATACTTAACACTTAGGAAACCAGTGCATAAATTCACCCCATTTATCTTCTATTGTAATTAGGTTAGATTGATCAACAAATTGTGGCGGATTAGCATACGTAGTTAATCGTATATAGTGATGAATAAATGTGTCTAAACATATCTGAGAGGCGCGCATGTCTTTATGTTCTAACTCACGTTTTTTTGTACGCAAATATAAATCAAAATCAGCTGCTTGAATATGCTCATCCCATAAACCTATTTTTTCTAAAGCTTCACGCCTAATTACAACGGTATTACCCACAACACCCTCTTTTGTTTGTTGTAAAAATTTATTATACCGTGTTTGAGTAAATAGCTCCCAGTTTCTATACATAATCCTATGCATAAGATTCAAAATAAATTTACTTTTACCAAATACAGACAAGGTATTTTTAACTAGTTTCCATTTACGTTTTATTTGTTGTGTTTCTATAAAATTCTCTAAATGTTCAATCCCACAAACTGTTGCCACTTCTAAATTATTCACTTGCATATTTTCCATAATATGCGTATCCCAATCTTTCGATACTATTATGTCATTATTCATAAAAACTAACCAGTCATATTTGGCAATTTTTATTCCTTGATTTTGACAATATGGATATGAATAATTAGCTTGATTACGGATCACTTTAGCACCAACAGATTCAAAGAAATCTACACTACCATCTGTAGAGGCATTGTCAATGATAATTAATTCAAAATTATTTTTGGTGTATTTTTTAAGACTGTTCCAAAATAATTGATTAACATTAATTTGGTTATGTATTGCCGTTATGATAGAAAGCATATCTAGTTACAATCTAAACTACGCGCTTGATGCTTTTTATTATTTGCAAGCATACAACATGCAAAAATCACAAACGCTTCACCTGTGATTCTATCCGTGAAAAAAGAGTTTTGAAAACATGCAATTGCATATGTAACCACTAATATTACTCCTAAGTATTTATATGGAATCATTAATTTGTACGACTCTCTTACTGCAATCAAAATAAATAATATCAAAGAAAGCATACCAACACCACCAAGCTCCACCCCAAACCATAAATAATCATTATGTGGATTTGTGGTAATTGTTTTGTTTGTTTCACTCTTATATTGACTATTAAAACTCCCTGTACCATGGCCTAATAGTGGTGCATCTTTAATAATTTTCCAACTATATTTATGAAACTCCCAACGACCACCCATTGAGGTATTCACATCACCTTTTTGATATAAATTCAAATCTGAT
>CAITEL010000067.1 GCA_903891375.1 uncultured Neisseriaceae bacterium | reverse complement strand
CCTGAACCAGCCAGCATTTTTTTGGGGGGGTGACTTTTATTCCTGGCGTTTCGTCACCAAACAAAAACAAAAACACCACTTATCTCAGTTGTTTGATGATTTTGTTGCCTTTTTTTGATTCCAGCCTGCTGTTTTTTTTGTTGGGTGACATTTTTCCTGGCGTTTCACCACCAAAAAACAAAAATGCACGCTCATGACACGCCATTAGGGTATCAGCCTCCATATTATCAGTAAAATATACGAAAGTATAACGTGAATAGCCTAAAGTAGCCACAAATGCATATATTGGTGACTTACCCGATCGTATCGTAGTCCAATCAACCTGCATTTGTACTGCTATTGCAGTTTCAAAACGTACAACTGGATCTTTTGCCATTGCGGTTAATTTATGTTGTTTATAATAATTGGTTAGAAATTCTTGTAAAATACTTCTGCCACCAGTATACCCTAATTCCTTTATATCGCGCATAATCGCTGAATGTGGTATCCGCTTCGCACTTTTACCTATGAAATCCGTTATATAACCCTTGTATGCCTCCAATTTTGAAACAGTCTTCGACGTTCTATTGGTTACAGTTAACTCTCCATCAAGCAACCTTTTACGCACAGTTTTACGATCTAGTTTGGTTAATTTAGCAATTTGGCTAATATTATGGCCTTTTTCTTTTAATGCATGAATCACGATGAAATCCTCTTTTTTAATCATATTTACCTCAACAAAAATTAAGATAAATATGATAACTTCTTTACCGTTTCAGGTGGGGATTTTTAGACCGGTAAGTGGGGATTTTAACATCGGGCGTAACATGTGGTACAAAATGACGTTTATTGTACTCACCCAACCAATTACCTTGATTATCATAAACCCAAGCTGTATTGTAAGTTCTTTGTGCTTTTTGTTCATGAATACCAACGATAATTCTCACATGGTTATCTTTAGCAAATGTAGAAAATAATTGTTTATATTCTGTTACAGTCTGTGGAGTTACACTAAAAACCTCTTCTGGCAAAACAATTAAACTAACACCCTGCTCCACTAAATTCACCATCAATGACGCATATTTTGAAAAAATTCCTTTGGCCAATTCTGGATTAAAAATTTGTTTAGGCGCACGACTTACCGATACCAAACCAACCTTGATCGTTGACAAAATAGGTTTTGTCTTAAAACTATTCAAACGATAAAAGCCATACCCCAATGAAAGTGAAACTATAGCTAACCCTAGAATTAAACCACCCCAAGGATTTCTCATCTCTTTACAACAAATAATAAAATATACTATACTTGACGTAAATAGCGATATAATAAAACTAATACCTAAATAACCAGTAATAGACGCAATTTGAATCATTGGTAATATGTTAAGCTGAGAGTATGCAATTGTATCAAATGTACCTTGTGCACTCAAGGATGCAAACCATTCAATTAACGTTAACACAACTGGATAAATAAAAATATTAAGTGCGGTTTTAATCCGACGCATAAAATAACAACTCAATATAACCACAAATGTAAACTCTGCACTTTTAACTATACCGCCTAGTATTGAATTACTAATAGGCAATTGAGTTGGCCAATAACCAATCAATCCGTTAAGGCCAAAACCAAAACTAGCAAGAAAAGACACTGCAATTGTAACAGAAATGTTTTTATAATATCCGTAAATTAAAATTGGCAATGGTACAATATATATTGTCCACCAAATAGTATTAAATCCGCCAGAAAAATAAGCACATATTCCTGAAATTATAATGATAACACATGCCAGAGTAAAATTCTTCATATATGTGTTATCCTAGAAAAATACTTAATAATGCCTGACGCACATATAAACCATTTTGTGCTTGTTGAAAATAATATGCGTATGGTGTTGAATCAATCTCATCTGGTAATTCTTCTTGACGTGGTAATGGGTGTAATATTTTCAAATTGGGTTTAGCATTTTTTAATGTATCTAAATTAATTTGATAACTCTCAGCTATACCTGTTGTAAAACGCTCTTTTTGTTGTCTGGTTAAGTACAGGCAATCTAGTTTATCTATTACTTCCTCAGCCTCTAAATGAAAAGAATACTCCACCCCAGATTGCTTTAAAATAAATAATTGATCATCATCAATTCTTAAACTCTTAGGGCCAATAAAATATAAACGCAAATTAAATAACTTAGCCACGCAAACTAATGAATGCACCGTACGGCTATACTTTAAGTCACCCATTAAACCTAAATTAATACCATCTAACCGACCTTGGCTCTCTTCTATCGAAAATAAATCTAAAAGTGTTTGCGAAGGATGTTGGTTTGCCCCGTCACCTGCATTAATAACTGGGATAGAACATACCTCACTAGCAAGACGTGCTGTACCATCTAATGGATGACGTATAATTAATGCATCAGCATAGCTACTGATAATTTTTAAAGTGTCAATCAAACTTTCGCCTTTTGCTGCAAACGAAGTAGCATTAGAATCTGCGAAACCAATTGTTTTACCACCAAGACGTAACACTGCCGACTCAAATGAAAGTCTAGTTCTTGTCGATGCTTCAAAAAAACATGAAGCAATAACCTTACCATTTAAATTATTATTAGTATAACAATTTTTGAATTGGTATGCTAATTTTAATATTTCTAATATATCTTCTTTGCTTAAATCACTCATGGAAATTAAACTACGCATGCTTATATCCTATAAATTCGTTATATGACTTTACTTTTGACTGCTCATTATAATACAATGATAAACTTTCTAACAACATTTCTGTTAATTGAAAATTAGTAATTAATGGGATATGGTAATCAATTGCCAGTCGTCTGATGGCAAACCCGTCAGTATCACTTGCCGCACTATAAATATCATACGGTAAATTGATAATTAAATCTGCTTCTTTATTACTAATAGTTTTTTGAATGTTTGGTTCAATTTGGTCTGACACTTTAAATACACATTTTGACTGTATACCAAAACCTACCAGAAAATCATGTGTACCCTCAGTTGCAACAAATTTCCAGCCATTTTTATACAATGCTCTAATTATCGGTAACAGCTTATCTTTAAATCTATCATGAACACTTAACAATATTGTTTTGCCTTTTAAATTTACCCCAGTTGCAAGCCAAGACATATAAAATGTCTCTAAAATATCGTAACCAATACATGCAACCTCACCCGTAGAAGACATCTCAACTTGAGCAACTGGGTCTGAACCCTTAAAACGGTTATAAGAAAATACTGGAGATTTAACTCCCACATATTTAGTATCTAATGTATTATACGTCTTGGTAGGTGGATTATCCAATAATACATTAGCAGTTAATGTAATATAATTATGCCCAGTTACTTTAGAAATAAACGGAAAAGACCGAGAAGCCCTAACATTACACTCAATTACTTTTAACTCGTTTTGCTTAGCAATAAACTGCATATTAAATGGACCACTTATTTGTAACCCTGCCACTATTTTATCGGCAATTTCTTTTGATTTTAAGACAGTTTTTATATATAACCGTTCTGGTGGAAAGATTATCGTGGCATCACCAGAATGAACACCAGCGTTTTCTACATGTTCACTAATTGAATGGATCACAATTTTACCTTTATATGCCACCCCATCAATTTCTAACTCTTTCGCATTTTCAATGAATTCCGAAATCACCACAGGGTGTTCTTTGGAAATCAAAAAAGCTTCCTTCAAATATTCTTCTAAAGTTCTTTCATCAAAGACTACTTTCATCGCACTACCTGACAAAACATAAGATGGACGAATTAAAACTGGCAACCCAACTTCCCGAATAAATTCTTTAACCTCTAATATATTTTTAGCATTAATCCAGCGTGGCTGATCTATCCCTGCATTATTTAATAATTCGGAAAATGTTTCACGATTCTCTGCCATATCAATATTTAATGGCGAGGTTCCTAAGATTGGATAACCAGCATTATGTAACGGTAGTGCTAAGTTATTGGCAGCCTG
>CAITEL010000066.1 GCA_903891375.1 uncultured Neisseriaceae bacterium | reverse complement strand
GATATTGAAAATATAATTAAGGATGCTCCAGATTTATTGAAAATAGGTGGTCGGATTGTAGTTATTAGTTTTCATTCACTAGAAGATAGAATAATAAAAACAAAATTTAATGAATTAAGCAAACCAAAAGATTTACCAAAATGGGTTATGGTGGAGGAATCCAGTACAAATTTTAGAGTAGTAGCAAAAAAAATAAAAGCTAAATTAGATGAAATAGAACAAAATGTTAGAAGTAGAAGTGCGGTAATGAGATGTTTAGAAAGAATTAAATAAAATGATTATCAAAAGCGTAAATATTGTATTATTAATTGTTATATTAGTTTATGCATTTATGTTGGTATCACAAAGATACACGGCACGTTTAGAATATAATCGATTAGCTACACTACAAAGAGTTGCTGAGGGTTTAAATAAAGATTATACAAAGTTACAAATTGAAGCAGGTACTTACTCTTCGGGTCTTGTTTTACAAGATATAGCATATAATAAATTAGGTTTGGTGGTTCCTGACTCTAAACATATTGTGGAGATTAAATAAAATGCTTGCGAGTAGTGATATCCAAAAACTTTATGCCCAAAGTGAGCGAGTTCAAAGCGCTGCAGGCAAAGTTAAAGTTGTATTTGAACGTTCAAATATTTTTAATAAAATAAAAGTGGTAAATTTGTTGGCTTTTGCAATAACTGTTGCTATAATTGGTAGAATTGTATATCTAAATACCTTTAATACTAATTTTTTATCGAAACAATTGGATTCTAGGGTTGTACGTACCGTGAAGATAACTGCAATGCGTGGAAGTATTCTAGATAGAAATAATAATCCTTTAGCGGTGAGTACACCAATGGCTTCAATTTGGGTTGACCCAACGCAATTAGAAGGTTTAACGAGTGAACAAATCATTGATGCGGCTAAAATTCTGAATATGTCAGTGAATGAGTTAAATTCTAAATTGAATCAAAAAAACAAGACATTTGTGTATATAAAACGGGCAGTGACGCCATCACAAGCTTTGGCGATTAAAAATTTAGGTATTGATGGTGTTTATAGTCTTCAAGAATATAAACGTTATTATCCGTATTCTGATATTACATCTCACGTTGTTGGGTTTAACAATGTTGATGATGCAGGGGCAGAAGGTATAGAATATGCAAATAATAAAGATTTAGTGGGTCATGATGGTAAAAGACAAATTATGCGTGATAGACGTGGTAATGTGATTGATCAGTCAGGACAAATTGTTCATTCAGAAAATGGTAAAGATGTAACCCTATCTATAGATAGTCGAATTCAGTTTATTGCGTATAATGCATTAAAAGCTCAAGTAGATAAATATAATGCTCAAGGTGGTTCAGCTTTAGTATTAGATGCTAAAACTGGTGAAGTATTAGCAATGGTTAATATGCCAAATTACAACCCGAACAATCGAACTGGAGTGAGTATTGATGCGATTAGGAACCGTGCTGCGATTGATGTATATGAGCCAGGTTCAATTATAAAACCTTTAATTGTTGCAAAAGCATTAGATGCCGGTATAGTCAAGCCATCAACTATGTTTGACACTCATCAATATTATGTGGGTAATAAGTTAATCAAAGATGATCATCCATATCCTTCTATGAATGTTACAGAGATAATACAACATTCAAGTGATATTGGTGCCTCTAAAATTGCTTTAAAATTAAATAAAGAAGATATGTGGCAATATTATCGGAGTATCGGTTTTGGGCAAAAAGTTGGCACTGGTTTTCCTGGTGAAGCAACAGGTATTTTTCGGGATTGGAAGAAATGGTACCCTATAGATCAAGCTGAAATGGCTTTTGGTTATGGTATCTCAGTGAGCTTAATGCAAATGGCTAGAGCGTACAGTTTGTTTACCAATAAAGGGTGTATGTTACCATTGGATTTTTATAAACTTAATGATTCCCCAGAGTGCAAACAAGTAATTTCACCAAAAACCGCAGAAGAAATACGTTCGATTTTAGCTAGTACTACAACAGATGGAACGGGTAAATTAGCACAAACTGATGATTATACAACTGCAGGCAAAACAGGTACTGCGCAAAAATATAATAAAGGTTATGCATCAAAACAATATTATGGCTCATTTGTAGGTTTTGCTCCAGCATCTAATCCAAAATTAATTATTGCAGTAACATTAGATAATCCAAGAAAAGGCACTTATTATGGTGGTACTGTGTCAGCCCCTGCTTTTGCCGCTATAGCACAACAAACGTTGCATATTCTTGGAGTGAAATCAGATAAAGATAAAAATGCAGATAAAAACACACAAACACCAAAACTATAATTAAAACTTTGTTATAATAACGCTTTGTTATAAATGAAAGTG
>CAITEL010000065.1 GCA_903891375.1 uncultured Neisseriaceae bacterium | reverse complement strand
TATTAGCCATGGTTATTTTCTTTGCTTATTAATTGCACTAATAATTGTTTAATTTCTTGTATGTCGGATTTTAATCCATCAATATCAGACTTCATCATATTTATTTCACCTTTTTGAGAAGCCAACAATTGTCGTTTTTTCATATAATCATTTAGTCCATTTTGGTCTTTGTTAATCAAAGCCATAGAACTAGTATCTCTGACGAATGAAGTATCTGGTATTTGAACTAACATATTATACCGTTGTATTTACGTTGGAAGGAAGAGCAATTGCTCGTAAATCACCGACAAAAGGAACAGCAGTGTTATCTGTTGTAGTTAAAACAACCTTAATAGCAAACTGACTAAATGTTGTATATACTTGTCCTGTTGAACTTGTATATGTTACATATCCTTGGTCAACACCTGTGGTACCAGGAGCAAAACTGTATTCATGAGTATCACTTCTAGTTTGTGAATATAATGTGTCTGAACTATTTGTTTTGGTCATTAACTGCCAGCTTCCGGTTTCAAATGGTTGTGTATCGTTACGATTTAAAATCTTATAGTAAACATTAATATCAGTCTTGACTGGTCTATAAGCAGTTAAGTATACATTAATATCACCGGAATCAAATCCAGCATCTAATACAACTTTCTTGGTTACATACTTAACAAGAGCAGGACCACCAGAAGCGGAAGTTTCACCAGCAATATTTGCTGAAGCACTTGTACCTGGTGTGGTGTTAGCATCAGAAATTGTAATTATTGGTGTAGTAATATATCCAGAACCTGGGGTGTTAATGTAAATATTTTTAATAACTCCACTTACAACGTTTGCGGTTGCGTATGCTTGTGCACCACTTGCGCCTGTTGGATCTGAAATTGTAACTCTAGTATTACCAGAAGTATTATTACTATATCCTGTACCACCACTTGTTAGTGTAATCAAACTATTCGACAAAGGACAATTATTAATATTCCAAGTGATTGAATATGCAGTTAATCCAGCATCAGAAATGATTGGAGAAACAGCATCATCGGTAGAACTTAATTGTGTATATAATGAGAATGATGTTGTTGAATTTGCATCCAATACCCGTTCACCATATCCATCATTTAAATATAAGTTGTCGACCGCAGATGTACCATATTTACCAGGAGTAATATTGGTTATTCCAGCAGTACCGCCATTTTGTAATGTAGCTGAATAACTGTAATTAATACCTGTGGTTGTAGGAACAAAATCCGTAGTTGTAACATTAAAGGCATCTACTAATATACTTGTATTTGATATTGAATCAAGTGAAGTTGATACTGTATTGGCATTTAAAAAATAATTAATTGATTGGTCAACCAATGTTCTTTGTGGTAATTTTTTAGGCACAACAAACTGTAATGTTGGTGAGGTTGATTTGTTAAACACGCAACGATTAGCAACAAACATCAAACTTTGATTCTGGTCTGCTGTCCATGTTTGTGAATTTTGTGATACAAACAAAGCGCCAACATAAGGTGCTGAACCAATTTTAGTAATTACTGTTGGTGCAGAGTATGATGCATTGGTTGTTCCATCAGAATTTTTAGGTGGAATATTTGATACAGAAGAAGGTAAAGCTGTATCTCCGTTAGCACTTGTCCACAATGTATACTCTTTACTATTAGATTTTACAATAAACGCATATAATACATTTGGTTGTAAATATACTGGTGCATTAAATGTAAATTGTGTATAAGATGTTGAATC
>CAITEL010000064.1 GCA_903891375.1 uncultured Neisseriaceae bacterium | reverse complement strand
ATCTAAAAAGAACCTATTGTCAATTAATTCAACAACGGTGCAATTTAAATATTGTGCAATCATGCCCAAAAGAGTGATGTTAGGTAAATGTTCTCGCCGAATGACTCGATATAAAGCCTGTTTATCAACTCCAAGTATTTTAGATAAAGCTAGAACTGAAATTTTTTTTGTAAATAAAATTAATTCTAATTTATTCGCAACATTATCTATTATCTCTTGTTCTATCATATTGTATACAGCTTATAAAAAATTTATTAGGAGTAATTGTATCATATAAATGTATATAAAAACTAAATACAAAAATCATGTATCGTGTTATAATAATGTGGGTGAAAAATGATAAACTTATAAAAATATGGCACTAGAGGCTTGTAACGCATAAACAGTAACCAAATTGTTCATGTCAGTTATAAGAGTTATAAGAGTTATAAGAGTTATAAGAGTTATTTAATTAGAATACTCTGCTAATGGCAGTGAACAAATATTCACCTAATTTGTTGTTTAATATTTATTTTTTAAAGGTAACCAATATCATGTTTAAATATTGTAAAAATATATTAGTGTTTTTCATGGCACTTGTTTTTATAAGTGCTTGTGGGGGTGGTAGCGGTGGTGGAACTTCAAGTCCTCCAGCGTTCACACCGGGGTCTATAAGTTTCGACAGCAAATCTGGGGGAGTAGATTCACTTACACCTGCATCTATGTCCCCAATAATTGTATTGAAGTTCTCACAAGCTGTTAATCCAAGTAGTGTGAATGCTCAAAATGTAGTATTAAGAGAAACTGTATCTCAAACTGCAGTTGCATTAGGTAGTGCTTTTACTCCTAACACATCAAATACTGAGTTTACGCTACTCACAGCGCATAATTTACTGCCAAGTACACAATATACAGTGGCAATAAGTAGTATAACCCTACCAAATGGAGCATCGTTTAATACTAAAACACTAACTTTGACATTTTTAACTGGTTCTGACAAAACACCAACAGTTGTTTTGGATACCCCAGGAAATAATGCAAGCAACGTTAATAGAGAACCGATTATCCAAGTTACGTTTAGTACTGCTGTGTCTGGTGTTAATTCATCGAATGTTAGTTTAGTTCCATCTGATGGCACCCCATCACCTGCGATTACTATAACGCAAACAAGCGATACCAAATATTCTATCACTATCCCACAAGGACAACCGTTGCAACCAAATACCAAATACAGTCTAAATTTTAATAATGGGATTGCTGACACGTCTGGTGACACACTTGCATCTACGGTATTTAACTTTACTACAGGTACCGCTGTTAATCCTATAGTAACGATGAATACCCCAGTAAATAATGCAACCAACGTTAATAGAGAACCAATTATCCAAGTTATGTTTAATACTGCTGTGTCTGGTGTTGAATCATCGAATGTTAGTTTAGTTCCATCTGATGGCACCCAACCACCTGTGATTACTATAACGCAAACAAGCGATACCACATATTATATCACCACCCAACAATTGAAATCAAATATCCAATACAGTCTAAATTTTAATAATAGGATTGTTAACACGTCTGGTGTCACACTTACATCTACAACATTTGACTTTACTACAGGTGCCTCTGTTACTCCTATAGTAACAATATTACCAGTAAATAATGAAAAAACAGTATCTTTAGATACCCGCAGTATTACATTGCAGTTTAACGAGTCAGTGCAAAATGCAAATATTACTACAGTTAAACTGCTTAATGGTAGTACTGCGGTGACATTGTTGGCACCAACAGTAGACACTACTGGTACTATCTATAAATTCGCCATCGAGTCGTCAGCGTTATTAAGTCCAGGCGCAACTTATACTGTTAATGTAGAAAGTGGTATAACCGATACTAGCACTACTCCAGTTTCACTTAGGGCTACATCATCTAGTTTTGTGACTGCGTCGCTTGTTTCTTTAGGTAATTCTGGTGGTGAATCTACTGGAACCATAACCCAACCATATGTATTAGAAAGTTCAGGTACATATTATGTTGCTATGGAATCAGATAATGGTACAAAACCATATATGTTGAGTTCACAACGGTATAATGTAACAACCTCAACTTGGGGTTCGACTTTTGATAGTTACTCAATTTCATACTGGTTTGATATCAAATTAGACCCAAGTTATGGGCTATTTGTGGCAGCTAAAAATTCTACTAATTCTCTATATGACGTATACAACCTCAACAATGATGGCAGCAAGCGGTATCAGTATACTACTAATGGTGAGAGTACTTCGTGGATTGCATCATTAAGCATATTGAATGGTAATCCCCTTCTTACTTCAATGTTTAGTACAACTAAATTACAGGTTTTTACTAATAACGTCGGGCCGACTACGGCGTCTTGGGGGAATCCGTACACTGGTGGAAGTTTCAGCTCATTTAACTTTAACGTGTCCATAAAACCAGTATCTGTGTCAAGTGAATCTAATTCGTACACGATGTATCTTGAGTCAGATACAGCTCCTTCTTCTTTAACAACTAATACTCACTTGTTAACATGTGGTGGTGGTGGTGGTTTACCTGTAAGTTGCATTGATAAAATTGTATTCACGGATGACACTTCTTCGCCACGCACCATTGATATAGCCTTTGACAAATCTAGCAAGATTGTATATATAGTACGTAGTTTAGGGGTTATATCGATGTCTGAAATTTCTCCAACAAATCAACAACTGACAGTGTTCCCATCTCCAACTGATGATAAGAATATAACTAGTGTTAAATTGGCTGTTGGTGGAGGCAACTTATATGCGGCGTATGTGGAGAGTGGTATAATAACTGGCAAAGTATATAATACAGCATCAACAACATGGAGTACAGTATTTAGCTCTGCTAGTTTACCTAGTCGTGATATTACAGGAAACAAAATTAGCTCATTTGCGTTGAGTGCTGGTGACGACGGTTTAACTAGATTAATGGTAGTTTATCAAAATAGCACAAATAATACATATTCTTGGAAACTATACACCCTTAAATAATTAAATTCGCTTTTGATTAAAACAATACCCCAGTTCTGGGGTATTGTTTTAATGGTATTCGGTTAACCAACTCATTTCTAGTGTTCAGTCCTGAAAAAAGCATAATTCCAAAATATGTAGTAAAGTCAGTGCTTCACGGTAATATTATAAATTATTTCGACAGTTTAAACAAGGCGTTATCTATAACATCACATAAGGTATGTAAAACCAATAAATGTGTCTCTTGAATTCTAGCCGTTCTACCCAATGGTGAATTAATATTCACATCACCATCTTTTAACATGGACGCCATTTTACCACCGTTTTTTCCTGTTAAAATAATAACTATCATTCCTTTATCATGTGCAATCTCAATTGCTCTCATAACGTTAACTGAGTTTCCTGAAGTGGATATGCCAAATAAAATATCATTTGCCTGCCCTAATGCTTCAACCTGTTTAGAAAAAACCACATCAAAAGAATAGTCGTTACCTATTGCCGTTAATGCCGAGGAATCAGTGGTTAAGGCTATCGCTGGTAATGGCGTACGCTCCATTTCATATCGACCAGTGAATTCGGCTGCAAAATGTTGGCTATCGGCTGCTGACCCGCCATTACCACAAATCAATAATTTATTACCCGATTTGAATGCATTGATTATTAAAAGCGCTGCTTGGTATACTGGCTCCGCCAATATCACACATGCTTTTTGTTTTGCTTCAATACTTTCGTTGAAATTACTTGTTATTAGATTTTTTAATGCATTTTCCATTATGTTCAATTCCTTATAATATTATAATATTTTTTAACCACTCACAGTTTTTTTCTCCATCAACTATGAGTGCATCAAATCTACATGCCACGTCTCTACCAAGTTTAAGTAAGTAATAGCTTGCTGTTTTTACTAATTTTCGTTGTTTACTCACCGTTATACTTTCGATACCAGAGTTAATTCCATTACGTCTTGCCTTTACTTCAATAAAGGATAAAGTATCACCATCCCACATGATTAAATCAATCTCACCAAAACGAGAATAGAAGTTTTGAGTAACTAACTTTAAACCATTGCCTTGCAAATAGGTTAAGGCAAATGACTCCGCATCTGCACCACATACTTTACTATACTTCATTCGTAGCCTCTAACTCGTCTTGTAAATCAAGCCATTTAGCCTCAAATTCTGATAATTTATTTTTATTTTTTTCGCTCTCAGCAATTAATTCTTTTAATTTTATCGCAGTATTACCCGTAGCTTTATTTCGCAAATAGTCTATCTCACTATCTATTTTATCAGCCTTATCGTTACATCGTTTTATAGACTCTTCCATTTTAGTTATTTCACTTTTAACTTTCAATATATTTCGTACCATTGGACGATTTGGTTTTACCGTAGATTTAGATATTTTTGCTGTTTTATTTTGTTCAGTGGTCTCAACCAGAAGAATTTTATGATAATCCTCTAAATCACCCTCGAATTTCTCCAAATGCTGATTTTTTATCAAATAAAATTCATCAACCACACTTTGGAGTAAGAATTTATCATGAGACACAATAACGACTCCACCCACAAAATCCTGTAAACTCTCTGCAAGTTCTTCACGCATTTGCATATCCAAATGGTTAGTTGGCTCATCTAAGAACAATATATTTGGCCGATGATAAATAATATTAGCAATCGTTAGCCGTGCTTTTTCCCCGCCAGAGAATAGACTGATTTTTTCATTAATTTTATCACCTGAGAAACCATATCTACCTAGATAACTACGTAATTCCCCCTCTTTTTTACCCTTATGCTCTCGCATAAAAAAACTTAACGGGGTATCACGTAAATCAAGTTGATCAACTGTATTTTGTGCAAAATATCCAACCTTTAATTTTGAATCTATATGCACAACCCCACTCATTAGAGTAGAGGCATCAATCATGCCTCGAATAAACGTAGATTTACCTATACCATTTCTACCAAGTAAACCAATACGGCCTTCTTTAAACACATCTAATTTAACATCTTTCAACAAGGCTTTATCTGGATAACCAAAAGTTGCACAATCCACACCAATTAATTTATCCACCTCATATTCAGGCTCCAAAAATGATATAGAGAACTCTATATCTTTAGGCAAAGCTTCTGTGACTTTGAGTTTTTCAATCATTTTCATTTTACTTTGCGCCTGTTTTGCTAAACTCGCCTTGGCTTTAAATCTATCCACAAAATGCTGTAAATGAGCTATTTTATCTTGATTTTTAATAACTAATTGCTGGTGCTGTTGTAATTGTAAATATTTAGTGTTTTCATAAGTAGAGTAGTTACCCGAATATAAAGTAAGGCGTTTGCTACTTATCGATAATGTATGTGTAGTAACATTATCTAAAAATTCTCTATCATGCGATATTATGATTGCTAACCCTGAATATTTTTTTAACCAATCTTCCAACCAAATAACCGTTTCTACATCTAAGTGATTGGTTGGTTCATCAAGTAACAATAAATCAGAAGGGATAATCAGCGCTTTAGCCAAATTAGCACGCATTTGCCAACCACCAGAAAAATTATTAATCGGTAAATATAACTCTTCTTGCTTAAAACCTAAATTAATTAATAATTTTTCTGCATTGGGGCGTAAGCTGTAATATTCTGGAATATCTGTATGTTCACCCACAATTAGAGGATGCACACTCAACACATACTCTACTAATAATTGGGTTTGATTATCAATTTCTTGCTCCACATAACCAATTAATACATTGTTACTTAAAGAAAAATCTCCAGAATCTTGGTGGACTTTACCTAATATCATTTTGAACAATGATGTTTTACCTGCTCCATTTTGACCAACCAAACCCACACGTTGACCTTTATATAATTGAATATTTGCATTTTCAAATAAAACTTTATTACCGAATGCCATTTTTAAATTTTTAATAATTAACATTATTTACCTTATCTATTTTTTTATTTATGTTTAACAATATAGTACACTTTCTTATCAATTGGCCGTTTTGCTTGCCAAATAATTTTCCACTGTTTTTTATCTATACTATTTTCGTCTTCCGTTGCAACAACAGCTTGATTACATATACTGTAATCTAAATTTACAAAACTAGGCATTAGATTTACATTGCTGTAATAATACCAAAGTGCAATTTGAGTTCCATTATACCCATTTGTTCCAACACATGTATTCTTATCAATGTATTTTAGACTGTTTTCTACTATTGGCTTAAATGTTAATACCGAATCAAACCAAGGTAACCATAATGCCAAAAATAAAACAAGAACAAACATCGTTCCACTTGCCCAATTAGTTAACATTTCACGCCCTTTAATATGACGTCGTGTTATCATAAAAAGCCAAATAATAGTTACAATAATAGCTAATGACAATTGCCAAATATTAAAGTTATATATGTAGCCCTGACTATATTCATTAATCATTCTCATAAATTGCGAATTTTTAATATTTAAATTAAGTAGTACATACAATGCCCAAATAACCGCACCAAATAACCCAAAGATAAAAATACTAAACCAATTAAATAATGAAACAATTGTGATTCTAATAGAATCAACCTCAATTGATGCAATTAATACAAAAGTTACTACAATAGGAAAAATTGCTTGCTCTGGATTTTTGCCACTCATTAAAGTAAATACAAACAAAAGAAGTGACCACAATATACATAATTGAATTGTTTTATCTTGAAAAATTCTTAATCGCCGTTTATACACAGTCCATATCACTAAAAACCAGCTAGGAACCAAATACCATACAAGTATTTTTAAAGTACCAAATCCTTGCTCCCAAAAGTGATAATCATCACGGCTAATTAGATTCGTATACCTAACTTGCCATTGTACAAAAAAATCACTATTTACATTTTGCAATTGAACACAATAAAAATAAAATATTATGGAAAATAAAAATACCCCAGTTACACTAGTCATAAAATATTTTTTACTTCTCCAATATTTATCTATTAAAGGTAAAATTAGTAAGATCAATAATCCTAATGCCACAAATTCGCAAGTGAAGTTTATTGACAGTAACAATAATCCTATAAATAATATCCACCCAGAAATACCTGGTAAGTCTTTATGTTTCTGTAGCGCATATATATATAGACTAAACCCCAATAAAATCAATATGTTTGGTGACAATTGATAGGCTATATTAATAAACCCAATACTACTAATCAAAATTAAAATAACAGTACGACCGTTTTTAAAGGCATTTAAATTGGAGCCTATACGCCCCACAATTAATAATAATGAAAATATTATTATTGTGTTCATTAAACGTATCGTATTCGCAATTGCCTGAATATCTGTAATATTAAATAATTTTATTATTGATGCATAAATCCAGAAATAAAATGGTTGAATTTCTAAATATGGCGCACTCGATACATAAGGAACTAACCACGAATTACTATGAATAATACCCTTAACTACGGCAAAAACAAAAGGTTCATAGGGTTCCCACGGCGAATGAAAAAAAGCCGTACCTAAAACCCATATTAACGCTAATATGAATATTAACCACGGTCTATCTTTTCTTTTGACTTTATATGTTGCATTATAAGTTAGCATGTTTTTATTCACCAATAAAAAATGAGTAGCATTTTAGCTACTCACCTTAACCGACCTTGTTACTGTTTTAGTTATATTTTGATAAAACATAACTTAAAAGTAATAGTTTATGTACCAGAATGGTAACCAGACCCTACTTTGCAGTTGTTCTATTGCTATAAGAAGCGTATTTTTGACGGAATTTATCTACACGGCCAGCACTATCTACTATTCTTTGTTTACCTGAATAGAATGGATGACATAAAGAACATACTTCAATATGAATACTATCTTTAGTTAATGTTGATTGAGTTTTAAATGTATTACCGCAACTACAAGTAACAGTAACTTCTTTATAATTTGGATGAATTGCTTGTTTCATGAAATAACCTTTAAATAAAAAAATTTTGCTATGCACTTTATTTAGATAGAAAAAAGATAAATTACCTAGCGTTGGGTAGGATTATACCACATTTGGGTAGTTGACTGCAAATCAGAAAAAATAAATATTTGCTCTATTCTATCTAATTAAAATAATATTAAGCTTTAAATCCTTAGTTAATTGTGCCCATATTTTATCTGACGTATAGACATCTAATTTATAATGAATCGCCGTTGCTAAACATAATCTGTCGCCTAATGACAAACCATACTCTTTTGATATTTTTATTAAATTACCTGCATTAAAACAAATATCTTCATTTATATTTATAATATTAACATATTTGCATAATTCATGTAGTATCAAATCATCAAGCCCTTGTCTTGCATAAAAAGATATAATTTCAGTATATGTTACTGTATTAATGCTAGCTTTTTGTATAACATTCTCGATAATATCATAACCTGTTTCTTTATTTAAAAATGCAATATATGCTGAGGCATCTAGTAAAATTTTAGTTTTTTCCATATAACTAACTTTTCTCAATACTTTGAGTTATCAAATTTTTTAAAATTAATGAATTCATCCACTAAAGATAGATTCGAATTCAGATTAGCGCAAATTTTTTGACGCAGTTCTTCTATTTTATGGTCTACAGTATCTATATTTATACTCCCATTTTTTTCTAGTTTCAAGACTAAATTACTACCTTTATTT
>CAITEL010000063.1 GCA_903891375.1 uncultured Neisseriaceae bacterium | reverse complement strand
AGTCACTTTTAAAAATGCTGGGGTTTACCAATACAGATATAGAAATATTTTTTAAAGGTAAAAGTTCTTTAGTCAAAAGTTTATCAGGATCCATTATATTATACAGCGACGTCATATACCCGTAATATAAGGTGGTACTTTATGTTATAATATAGCTATAAAGGTTAATTTACAGGTAGGTGTTTTGTGAAATTTTTAGATATAAGAACTGATTTTGCATTTAAGAAGGTTTTTGGTAGTGAAGATAGCAAGGATAGGTTAATTTCATTTCTTAATTCGGTGATTGTTTTTGAAAATAGTGCCAAAATAATTGATTTAACGATAGTAGACCCATATAATATACCAATGCTAAAAGGGATGAAAGATACCTTTGTAGATGTAAAGGCGATATTAGACAATAATACCAAAGTTATAATAGAGATGCAGGTATTAAATCATGCTGGATTTGAAAAACGTATATTATATAATGCAGCAAAAAACTATTCGATGCAGTTACAAAAGAGTGATGATTACCACTTATTAAATCCAATAATAGCATTAACAATAGTAGATTTTGTAATGTTTGAAGAGTTTGATAAAATTATTTCTAATTTTAAGTTACTTGAAAAAAAAGACTTTATTAACTATAGTGATGATTTAGAAATGATATTTATTGAGTTACCTAAATTTAATAAATCATTGGAAGAGTTAGATGGAATACAAGATCAATGGTTATATTTTATAAAAAATGCAGGTAGTCTTGAATATATACCACATGACATGGCGCCTGTAGTTAATTCTGCATTTGAAACTAGTAAAACTGCATTGTTAACACCTGAGGAGTTAGAGATTCAATTTAAGAAAAGAGAGTTTATATATATACAAAAAGCATCATTAGCACAAGCAGAACAAAAAGGTAAAATTGAGGGTAAAATTGAGGGTAAAGTCGAAGGCAAAGTTGAAGGTAAAGTTGAGATGGCATTATCTTTACTAAAGATGGGGGTTGATATTAATCTTATTTCTGAAGCCTCTGGTTTATCTGTTGATGAAATTCAAAAACTAACCCAATAAATCGGTGATAACTAACAGATAATCAGTGTGGGTTTTTACACCCATTATTGATTAATCAATTAATAAACGCTCTATTCAAATTTTAATGATATTTTCTGGTTTTACCCAATTACGCATCATTTTTCTTTTTATTGAAGTAACTTTGTGAATCCAAAAAACATTGTAACCTAATTTATTTTCACACACATCTAAAAAATTTGTTATACTATCAGACTTGTGAGAATTTAAGCATAATTTTTTATGGGGTTTATAATGCGCGTGAAAATAAAAACTATTGTATTGCCAGTTGTTTGCAGTATGTTAATGGTGGTTTCTTGTTCTAAAAATCAAAGTTCAACTAATGCTGTGGAGCATCCACTTGATATGCTACGGCAGGATGTTGGTTCCGAGCCACCTTCACTTGATCCACAATTATCTGAAGATACATATTCTACACGAATCATGTTTGATTTATTTGGAGGTTTGGTTGATTTTGACCAACAAAATAATGTGATACCTGGGATGGCATCATCTTGGGACATTTCTTCGGATGGCAAAACTTATACTTTTCATTTACGTGATAACCTTAAATTCTCTGATGGTTCCCCAATTACTGCCAACGATTTTGTTTATTCTTGGCAACGGTTGGTTAATCCAAAAACCGCATCTCCATATGGTTTTTTAATTAGAAGTGTAGTTAATGCTAATCAAATCATGAATAAAACTGTACCAGTAACCTCATTAGGTGTGTCGGCTCCAAATCAAAATACATTTGTGGTTAAATTGGCTCATCCAGATGGATACTTTTTGAAAGAAATTCAATTATCGAATGCTTACGTTGTGCCGAGAAAAGCAATTGAGAAATATGGCACAGCATGGATAGAGCCGAGCAATATGATAAACTCAGGTGCGTATATGTTAAAAGAACACGTAGTAAATGGTTATGTGTTAGCAGTTAAAAATCCATACTATTACAATGCAGATCAAGTGAAAATTGAACAAGTTAAATATTTACCATATGAAGATAAAAACGTAACTATACCTAGTTATAGATCTGGTGGTTTAGATGTAACTTTCCAATCGGTACCAGTTGATCAATATGTAGATTTAAAAAAAGAATTTGGTTCACAAGTACATACAGTGTTATTAGAAGGTAATTACTATATCGATTTTAATATGCAAGAACCTAGAATCGCCAATAACATTAAATTGCGTCAGGCATTATCTATGGCTGTTGATAGACAATCATTAGTTAATCAAGTTTTAAAGATGGGGCAACAACCATTATATTCAACAGTTACACCTACAGTAGATAATGGAGCCTTTGCCAATGTTAAATATGCGTGGGCAGATTGGCCACGCAATAAACAAATAGAAGAAGCAAAAAAGTTATTTGCTGAGGCTGGTTATGGGCCAAATAATCCATTTGTATTTACTTACTCCTATAATACTAATGATTTACACAAACGAGTGGCATTAGCTGTGCTTTCAATGTGGCAACAAGTATTTGGTAATGGTATTAAAGTGAGTTTACAAAATCAAGAATGGAAAACTTTTTTACAGTTACGTCATAAAGGTGATTATGATATGGCTCGGGATGCTTGGT
>CAITEL010000062.1 GCA_903891375.1 uncultured Neisseriaceae bacterium | reverse complement strand
TTATTTCATCAGTTTCAGTAATAGTATGATCAAGAAGAAGAGATTGTTTTGCTTGTTCTAAATGGTTTTTACGATATAACCACCGAGGTGAGCATGGCAAAAAATAAATAACACTTATAAAGCCCAAGCTGAAGAAGAATAATACGTAAAAAACCACTTTCCAATTTATGTTAAACATAAATAGCCCAACGAGATTAGCCAGCAATAATCCAATTGTAAAACACAGCTGATAAAGTGCAGTTAGTTTGCCACGGTTACGATCATTAGATACTTCTACGATATAAAGTGACGTGGTGAACATAAGTAAGCCACCACCAAAGCCTTGCAATAATCGACCAATAATTATATAATTCGTAGACGTTGCTATTACCATACATAAGGAACCAGTAGCAAAGATTATCCCAGATATAATTAATGTTTTACGTCGCCCATAAGTATCATTAAACACTGACATGGTGAGCTTTGCTAAAGCTGTTCCTGCAAAAACCAATCCTGCAATAAGTGAAATTATTGATTCAGGTGTAGAAAACTGCATTTTTATTTTCGGTAAACTGCTAGCAATAGCACTAATATTGTATCCGAATGTTATTCCTCCTAATATAATGAGAAAAATAAATAAATAATGTCGGTTTGTGTTATTCATGAAGCTCCTGTTGGCTTATTAATTTAGAAACGGTAGCCAAAACCTAGGTTAATTACGGGGTAAAACTGCCCATATCCGTTTAATGTATTTTGTGCATTTTGTCTTTCTGTATTTAGATTACTATTAAATGAGGAGCAATCAACACCAGAACCAGACGTACAAGTTGCATTTATACTTAATGTTGGTTGTGAGTATAATATACCAATATCACCAGAGAAGAAAAGGCCTTTTCTATCTTGATCATAAGCACTTTTTGAACCATAGCCAATGCCGATATATGGAGCAATTGGTGCAAAATTTACACCACCGCTTAAATCACCAAATTGGCTGGAGCTATAGGTTTGTCCATTTAAACTCAGAGTGCTAGAACTTTTCATTGTTAATGAGTTGTTATTATAATAAAGTCCTCCAGATACTCGAAAATTATTGGCAAATGGGGTGTAATCGAGTAATAAGCCATAAGTGTTCATATTAATGGCATAAGGGTTACCTTGCACATCAGAACTATATTGAAAGTAGTTAGCATTAAATCTTAATCCTAGATAGTCATCATAAATTTGATGTGAAATATCTATACCAACACCTAGAGTTCCTACATTCATGCCTACCCCGAAGTCACTAAGGTAATTATTGTTGGAGGGTATGGAACTATTTTTTGTGGGGGATGGGCTAGTTGTAACTGGTGTTACCGTATTCGTGATATCTGAGTTATTTGAACTAGAAGTAGTTGCTGCAAATATACTATTTGAAACTATGAGAAATACAAGGAATTTTTTCATTTTATCTATCTCCAAAAGTTAAAGTATTGTGTATTTATTCTACTGTAAAAACTCATACAAAGTCAACTGCAAGATTTTACTCGTAACTAATTGGGCTGATACTTTCCCATTCATAACATGCAGGACATTGCCAAAAAAAAGTTTGTGCTTTGAAGTTGCATCTACCACAACGAAAGCGTGCTAATTTGTCATTATAGTTGCGCAGTATGTTTTTTATGATTTCAGCATCTGGCTTAGTATCTGTAGATAAATTATGATTCATGTTATTTAAATGAATGTCAATTATCTTTGAGGCTGCTTTTGCATTGGGGTGATTTTTCATTGTAATGCGCAAGTATTCTAAAATATCGGTAGGCGATTCGTAATTTATTAATTTTTGATACATTACGTCACATAAATTAAGTTGAGGATACAGGGTTATATACCCACGCAGTAAGGTTAAACCTTCTTTTAATCTATTAAGTTTTATGTATGATTCGAAGATTTTTTCAATTACCATAGGAATATACAAAAAATTTTGTTTTTCGATTGATTGCCAAGTACTCAGTGCTTGGGCATAATCTTCTTGATTATAATATAGTTCACCGAGTAGGATATTAGCACGAACACATTTGCGGTTAATCTCAAGAGCTTTGTGAATATATTCTGTTGCGAGCACATGATCTGATTTTATCAATGTTTCTTGCGCAAGCTCACAGTTAAACTGTGCCACTTCGGTATGAAAGCTATAATCAGAGGAAGCGAGCTTTTTTGCGGTGACAATAGCATCTTTCCAGTTTTTATCTTGCTGGTATATATTAAGCAATTGCTCTTGGGCTTTATGTGAGTATAGTTCACTATCAATAAGTTTTAGGAGCAATCCTTCAGCTCTATCTACTAAACCTGCTTGTTGGTAATCTTTAGCTAATTCGAGGCGTACTTTATCTTTTGCGTCGGTGCTTAATAAAAATTGTGAGTTTAATAATTTAGTGTGTGATTTTATGGCAATATCATTTTCACCACGATTACGATAAAGTTTTCCTAAACTCAGATGCAGTTCGGTTAATTGTGGTTCTTGAGTTATTATGTCTCGAATATTCTCAGCTGCTATACCGCTGCGGTTGTCAATGAGAGCATCAATGCCATCATATAGTCTTTTAGGTAGTTGTTTGGCTTGACGAATAACGGTCTTCATGTCAATACGGCCAGCAATCCAACCTAGGGCAAAAAACAGAGGCGTTACAAGTAACCATAATACGATTATATTCAATTCCTAATCCTTAAACAGTATACAATTAATTTAAACCAGTGAAGATGTTTGTTTATTTTTTAATTCTTTTTCTAGCATGTTAATTTTGGCTTTTAATTCAAAGTTGCGTATGATACCTACAATAAACCCGATTACAATACCTAAAGCTAGAAAAGACAAAATCAGTATAATTAGGGGTAATGTTGCATGATAAATACCTAGAAAGTTAAAGGTAGTAGTTTGCATATTATCAATAATTAAGATTATAAGTAGCACTAGTAAAACTATGCGAAGAATCCAGCGTAAGATATTAACAAATTTCATGGTCACATCACCTCATAATAAATGTATATGCGAATTTTACAAGATTTTACCATAAAACCCATCCTTTGGTGGTATATCTTTCTTTAATGGTATATATATTTTGAAAGAGTATAGTGACTTTATCCTCTCAAATATGGTAAAATATCTGGTTCAATTACAACAATTTAAATTAAAATTATTATTTAGGAGCATATTCATAATGTCAATTCAACAAACGCTATCTATTTTAAAACCTGATGCTATTTCAAAAAATGTTATTGGTGGTATTTATTCTCGTTTTGAAACTAGCGGATTAAAAATAATCGCAGCTAAGATGAAACAACTAACTCGCACCGAAGCAGAAGGTTTTTATGCGGTGCATAAAGAACGTGGATTTTTTAATGATTTGGTAAATTTCATGATTTCTGGGCCAGTTATGATTCAAGTTCTTGAAGGTGAAAACGCAGTTGAGAAACATCGTGAAATAATGGGTGCAACTGATCCTAAGAGTGCAATGGCTGGAACAATCCGTGCGGATTTTGCAAGTAGTATTGATGAAAATGCAGTACATGGTTCTGATAGTGTAGAAAATGCAACAATAGAAATTGCATACTTTTTTGCTAAAACCGAACTTTGCCCACGTATCAGATAAAAACAAATGAAAATTAATTTGCTAAATTATACTCTCGAACAACTAGGGGAATACTTTGAGAGTATTGGTGAAAAGAAGTTCCGTGCCAAACAAGTATTTCGTTGGATGCATGTTTATGGGGTTTCAACTTTTGAAGAGATGACAGATATCGCTAAATCCTTACGGAGTAAATTACAAGAACTAGCTGAAATATCCGTTCCAGAGTTAGTTACAGAAAAAATAGCAAGTGATGGAGTATATAAATGGGCTTTGGCTGTTGGTAATGGGAACAAAATTGAAACTGTTTTTATTCCTGATGGGGAGCGGGGGACTTTATGTATTTCTTCTCAAGTTGGTTGTGCGTTAGAATGTCAGTTCTGTTCTACTGCACGCCAAGGGTTTAATCGTAATCTAACCGCAGGTGAGATTGTTGGGCAGTTGTGGTGGGCAAATAAACGCTTAGGTAAAGATCCAAAGGGTGAGAAACTCATTACTAATGTTGTAATGATGGGGATGGGGGAGCCTTTAGCCAATTATGAGAATGTAATTAAAGCGATGCAAATAATGCTTGATGACAATGCGTATAACTTGTCAAAAAAGAAGTTGACGTTATCAACAAGCGGTATAGTTCCAGCATTAGATAAATTAGGTAGAGATTGTCCTGTTGCATTAGCGGTTAGTTTACATGCCTCAAATAACGAAGTGCGAGATAAAATTATCCCATTAAATAAAAAGTACCCTATTGAGGAGCTATTGTCTGCATGTAAAAGATACTTAGCCAATTCTCCAAAAGACTATGTTACATTTGAGTATGTAATGTTAAAGGGGGTTAACGATGATTTAATTTATGCGGAAGAATTGATTAAATTAGTACGTGGGATAGAATGTAAATTCAATTTAATTCCATTTAACCCTTTTCCTAATTCTGGGTTTGAGAGTTCTTCACGTAATCAAATTATGAAATTTCAAAAAATATTACAAAATGGTGGTTTGATTACAACTATACGTAAAACTCGTGGAGAAGATATTGATGCTGCTTGTGGTCAATTGGTTGGTCGGGTTATGGATAAGACTAAACGCCAAGAAAAATGGGGCGTAATTCATTTAGTTAATTGATTTGATTTGGAGATTATATAGAAATGTCAGAAATTATCAGAAGAAAAACGGTTAATGTAAAAATTGGCAATATTAATATGGGAAGTGATTACCCAATTGTGGTTCAATCAATGACTAATACAGATACCGAAGACGTAGAAGCCACAGTTAAACAAGTGGCAGAGTTATCCAATGCGGGGTCTGAAATTGTACGTATAACAGTAAATACAATTACAGCTGGAAGTAAAGTTAAAGAAATAAAATTACGTTTAAAAGATATGGGGATTAACACACCATTAGTGGGTGATTTTCATTTTAATGGGCATAAAATTTTAGCTGAGGCACCAGAATGTGCGATATATTTAGACAAATATCGCATTAATCCAGGAAATGTAGGTAAAGGTGCTAAACGTGATGATCAATTTTCTTATATGATACATCAGGCAATTGAACATAATAAAGCAGTGCGTATTGGTGTAAATTGGGGTTCATTAGATCAAGAGTTATTAGCTCAGATGCTAGATGCTAATGCAAAACAAACAACTCCGTTAGAATTAGATCAAGTAATGCGTCAGGCGTTGGTGAGTTCATCGTTGCAAAGTGCAGAAAAAGCTATGGAGTATGGTTTATCGGCTGATAAAATAGTTATTTCATGTAAAGTAAGTAAAGTAAAAGATTTATTATTAGTGTATACTGATTTAGCTAGTAAGTGTGACTTCCCGCTGCATTTGGGTTTAACTGAAGCAGGTATGGGAGTTAAGGGAATCGTGTCCTCGACTGCAGGTATTTCTAATTTATTACAACAAGGTATTGGGGACACAATTAGGGTATCGCTGACACCAAAGCCAGGCGAGAGTCGTACTCAAGAAGTGATTGTAGCACAACAAATATTGCAATCAATGGATTTACGTTCATTTAGCCCTGTGGTAACAGCGTGCCCAGGGTGTGGCAGAACCTCTAGTGATTATTTTCAACATTTAGCAGTTAAAATTCAAAATTACTTAACAGAGCAAATGCCAATTTGGCGTGAATTTCACCCTGGTGTGGAAACAATGAAAATAGCAGTTATGGGTTGTGTGGTTAATGGCCCTGGTGAATCAAAATTAGCCAATATAGGTATTAGTCTCCCAGGTAAAGACGAATCTCCTGTTGCTCCAGTTTTTGTTGATGGACAAAAGTTTGTTACATTAAAAGGGGATAAAATTGCAGAGGAATTTCAACAAATTGTAGCAAATTACGTAAAACAAAATTATTCAATCAAAATATGACACCGAAATAGGCACATATGTTATAATTGAGTACTCACTCACTATAAATGGTTGTATGTGCAAATGATTGATCAAAATAAAATCCGTAGGATTATTCCACTTCTTGTAGCCATGGTTATATTTATGGAATTTTTGGATATTAGCATAATAAATACGGCAGTACCAACAATTGCCAAAGAGTTTATGATAAGCCCGATACTGTTAAAATTTTCGGTTGCTAGTTATTTTCTAAGTCTAGCAATTTTTATTCCCATTAGTGGCTGGTGTACCGATAAATTTGGTACTAAAATTGTTTTTCTCTCATCGGTGTTTTTATTTACCATTTCTTCTATCCTCTGTGCATTATCGCATAATGTAATACAATTAACATTCTTTAGATTCTTGCAGGGAGTTGGTGGGGCGTTTATGAATCCAGTGTCAAGAATCATTGTATTACGGATATTTCCCCCTAAAGAATTAGTTAAAGCTCAAGGTATGATTTTTACTCCTGCTATGCTGGGGTATGTGTTAGGGCCGTTTTTAGGTGGAATTATTACTGAATATTTAAGTTGGCAGTGGATTTTTCTAATTAATGTTCCTGTTGGTATACTAGCTTTATATGTTGGTAATAAATATATTGAACAAATTAAGCTTGTAGCTAAATCATTTGATTTGATTGGCTTTATTATTGTTGCGTCTTCATTGGTACTTATATCATTTTTTGTTGAAATGTTAAATCATTATGAGTTAGTTTCTAAATCACTAGTGTTTTTATCTGGGGTTGTGGGTGTAATTTTGGCTACGGTGTTAATTCTTTATTGTATTATTCATCCAAATTCTATATTTGATTTATCTATTTTTAAAATAAAATCATTCAATATTGGGTTTAAAATTAATATGAGTTTATTTGCCATAACGGCAAGTGTATCTTTTTTATTGCCATTAATGTTTCAGGAGGATTTTCATTATTCGGCTTCACAATCAGGTTTTTTAATTTTACCCATTGCAATTGCGCAGTTAATTTTCCGTGGATTAGCACCCACATTCATAAATAAATTTGGTTTTCGTAAAATGTTAGTAACAGCGTTATCCTTATTTACATTATGTGTTTTTTTAATGGGCAGTTTTGTTAACAACAGTTCATTAATCTATATTGTTGTGATTGAGTTGATTTTTGGTGGCGCTATGATTTTATGTGGTTCTTCTACTGGGGCTCTAAATTATGTGGATACCCCGAAAGATAAGTTTTCAGTGGCTACATCATTAGATATGACGTTTCGCCAATTCTCAGCAAGTATTGGTATTGGGATAACGTCGTTTTGTTTAACTTCATTTGCAAGTATATTACAACTTAATTTATTTAGTGTTGATGGCACTAGGGTTTTTCATTATACATTCTATGTTATGGGAGTTCTTGGGTTAATTGCGCTTATAAACGCTTTTCAGCTGGATAATAAATCAAAGTTAATATCTAATTAAGCTAGCACCCCAAGTAAACCCAGCTCCAAAGCCTTCAAGTAATAACAAGTCACCTCGTTTAATTTTGCCAGATTTAATGGCGGTATCGAGGGCGAGAGGTACAGAGGCAGCGGCAGTATTGCCGTGTTTGTCTACAGTTACGATAACTTTATCCATCGGTAATGACAAATGGTTAGCAGTAGCTTCAATTATCCGTATATTAGCTTGGTGTGGTATTAGCCAATCTATTTGTTCTTTTGTGTGATTTGTTTTTTTTAGTATGCTTGTTGCAATGTGAGATAAGCTTTTAACTGCGGCTTTAAACACGGGTTTGCCATCCATATATACAAAAGGGTGACCTACGATTTTACCTTGTTTTAATTGACCTTTAACATGAAGAGCTTCTTCGCCATTACCGTCTGCGTGTAGCTCAGAACCGTATATTCCAGGTTCATTACTGTGCTGTAAGATTACAGCCCCTGCCCCGTCACCAAAAAGTACACAGGTATTTCTATCAGTATAATCGATATAATGCGATACAGCATCTGCACCAACAATTAATATAGTTTTTGCCATATTGGTTTTGATGTAAGCATCAGCAGTGGCAATAGCATACAAAAACCCACTACATACTGCATTCAAATCAAAGGCGGGTATACTACCAATGCCGAGTCTTTGTTGTAATAAACATGCATTTGATGGAAATACCGCATCAGAGGTAAATGTTGCAACGATAATCATATCAATAGATGACTTGTCAATGTTGTTGCTAGTTATTGCATCTATGGCCGCATTGTACGCCATATCCGAAGGAGATTCATTTTCGCCAATTATATGCCGTTGTTTTATGCCACTACGGCTAATAATCCACTCATCAGAAGTGTCCACCAGTTTTTCTAAATCTTGGTTAGAGAGGATTTTTTCTGGTAGGTAACTACCAGTTGCAATTATTTTTGAAAAATTAGTCATTTTTTATTTGTGTTCCCGTACTCTGTACGTTTAAGTTTTGAATTTGTTCGAGTATTTATTGTATATTATAACATACTTAGATCTTTAAATTCACGTAATTCTTTTTTTGACTCTTCTTTTTGTAGGATATGTTTGTGAGTACGCAGATATTCTTCTAATAAAGGGAGTACGCCATCATTCACTTCACTATAGGCTTGCTCTAGGGCGTAGTAAAAACCTACATCATCAGCGCCACCATGGCTTTTGATTACTAGTCCATTAAGGCCTAATAGTATTGCGCCATTATATTTACGTGAGTCTAGCTTAGATTTTACACGTTTTATTACGGGGAAAGCGATAAGGCCAATAATCTTAGAAAGTATATTGCGAGTGAAAGATTCTTTAATCAAGAACCCAATCATTTTTGCGACACCTTCAATGGTTTTAAGTGCCACATTGCCAGTAAACCCGTCGCAAACAATAACATCAACAGTGCCTTTGTTGATGTCGTCACCTTCAACGTTACCATAAAAATTTAGTCCACTATTTTTTAAAAGCTCAAAGGCTTTTTTTATATTCTCGTGCCCTTTAATTTCTTCGGTACCGATATTAAGAATTCCGACACTAGGTGCATGTTTTTTTGTAACAGCAGACATTAATTGGGAACCCATTACACCAAATTGGAGTAAGTGCTCTGGTGAACATTCGATGTTTGCACCAAGATCAAGCATACATACTTCACCAGTAATGGTGGGTAAAATTTTAGCAATAGCAGGACGGTCAATACCTTCCATGGTACGTAAAACATAACGAGATATAGCCATCAAGGCGCCGGTGTTACCAGCTGAAACTATTGCATGAGCTTTACCTTCTTTTATTTGGTTTATGGCAACTCTCATCGATGAATCTTTTTTATTGCGCATTGCACTTTGTGGGACTTCATCCATTTCTACAACTTGAGTTGTATGTATTACTTCAATTCTGTCGCTATACGTAGATAGATTCGTGCCAATTTGTTTGTAAATGGCATCACGATCGCCAACTAGAATTAAATGTACATTTACATTTTCATGTAAAAATTTGAGGCATGCAGGAACAGTGACATTTATTCCATGATCACCGCCCATTACATCAACAGATAGTACAATAGCCATAAGTTAGGTTTCTAAAATTTATTATGTACTTACTCGTCCTTACCTTTAGTTATTTTTTTGCCACGGTAAACTCCATTTGGACTAATATGGTGGCGTAAATGTATTTCACCAGTAGTTGGTTCTATTGCAATACCAGGAGTTGTTAGAGCATCATGTGCACGACGCATTCCACGTTTTGACGGGGATTTTTTATTTTGTTGAACAGCCATTTTGTTACCTCAATAAGTTTATAAAAATTTAATAAAATTCTCTATGTCAATCTGCATTTGTCACTACTCAGTAGTTGGTTGCTATCAACTACTTGCATGCGCAATTATATCTAAATTATTTTGATGATGTAGTGTATAAATATATACATAAATCATCAAAATATGACGATAGAATTGATGCAGGTAAGTTAATTACGTGCATTCTTCATGTTTAGGTGCAATAGGTAGTAACATGATAATCTCGTCTTCAACGAAATTCAACACATCAAAGTGTGCTTCTGCTACTATGCCATTATAATCGTCACGATCTGGGTCTTCTAATGCCACATCAAGCTCTCGTTCATTGTAAAAAACAGGTACGATAACATCATAACTTAATGGGATTTCTACTTCCTCTAAACAGTTTTGACATGAGGTCATTATTTTACCACAAATCTTTAGTCGAAGTATAGGCCTATTTTGCTTATTAATTTCCCCAGATAAAGTAAATTCTAAAATTCCGTGTAGATTATCAAAGATTTCACTTGCTCTATCTAGAGATTTAACGTCTAATTTTTCTGTAATTGATTGATGTTGTTTTGTAAAATCTAAACAATTAATGTACATATTATATTTCCTGTAACAATTTTAAATTCATTAATAAAAGTATAAGCTGGTATAATACTATATTTTATATCATATTGGGAGTAATAATGGAAAAATCATTAATTCATAGTAAAACAATGGCGATACGTTGGGGTGACATGGATGCTTATGGGCATGTTAATAATACGAACTACTTTCTATATGTTCAAGAGGCTCGTTTTGAAATGATGGTAGAGCATGGCAAAAAAGTAGATCCAACGGGTATTGCACCAGTTCTGGCTGAGACCAGTTGCAAATTTATTCGCCCTATAAGTTTTCCTGAAACTATTACAATAGATACTTTCTTGGTAGATATTGTCGGTAAAAAAACTTTTTTTGAACATATAATTAAATCTACAATCAATCCAGATACAACATATGCGATTTTACCTGCAACAATAGTTTGGTACGATTTTGCCAATAAAACTAGTGTTAATACTCCGCAGTATATTCATAATCTTATCCCAATATTACAAAGCAATTTACATAAATAAATTGAATAGTGAGTGCTATTGTAATTAATACGCAAGAAGTTTAATATAATTCAATAAACTTTTTAATATTTTTTGTAAAAATAGCTTTTTTACGTACTAGTTCATAATTAAACTGAGCAACTTTGGTGTATTCGATGTTGTCATCAATTAAATCAAGTGCATTTGCCATGTTTTGACTTAAGTTATTGATATTTTGACATATAGTGCCATTCACCCCATCTATTATATACTCTACATTTGCAGGCAAGTTCGACAATATAGGGTAACAACCAAAACTCATAGCTTCGAGAGAACTTAATGAGGCTGAGTCGCTAGATGGTATAGAGATAAACAACTTAGCTTTTTTATACCATGTTTGCAATGCTGTATATTCAACCATGCCAATAAATTTAACTGATGCGCCTAAGTTAAGTTGCTCTACCAATTTAAGTAATTTTTCGGTATCAACCCCACTACCAGCAATAATTAATTGATAATCTACAAATTTTGCTTGTTTGATTAATTCAGAAAAGGCGATGATTATTTTATTAATATTGTATAATGGTTTATGTAAACGGTTAGATAGAATTATATTTTCTTTATGGCTTAAATCAATTGCGTCGGGGAAGTTGTCAACCCCAAAATTTATGGTGTGGATATTTTTTATTTGTGGGGCGAGTTGCTTGATTTGATTTGCCATGTACAATGATCCAGCAGTTATGGAATCTGCGTGCTTTAAGTTATATTTAACCATGCTTTTGAAGATTAACCCTTTTTGTGGTAAGAGTAATATATCAGAACCCCAAGTGGTTAAAATTATTTTACATGAAAGATGCGAGGCTTTGATACCTTTAATCGCATGATAAGCATAGCTGTTTGCTTGATGAATATGTGCAATTTGGCAATTATGTTTTTTTAATATTTTGGCGATTTTATATTTAGTGGTTAAACTAGATAATTTAAAGTTGAGATAATATACCGTTACATTATCGTTAAATAAATGTGTGTGAGTGTTCTCAATATGTTTGTTGGTGATGAATATTATTTTATCAATGTGCGAACAAATGCCATTAATATAACGTATAGTGTGTATTGAGCTAGATCCGATAATAACGATAGATTTTTCCATTTTGATAATACTTCTTTCATGCTACAATATAACTACGTGCATGCGCAATTATATCAAAATATGACGATAGAATTGATGCAGGTAAGTAGTTACCATACAATTTATACTGATACTGATATTGATAATAACTCTTCTTGTTTTTTTGTAATCTTTATCGATTGATTAAAGTAATCAATGATAAATTTAGGTAGTTTCAATAACGCCTCTTTATAGTTACGGTGTAGAGAAACAAATCCAGCATGGCCACCATTTTTTGTTGCGACAAAGCGAATAAATGGAGATAGTTCAGCTTTTGTTGGCCAAGCACTAACAGGTATCATTGGGTCATTTTTAGATTGCAAAATCATTGTTGGCGTGGTTATATATTTGAGGTATGATTTACAACTCGACTTGTTATAATAATCATCGGAATCTTTAAAGTTTTCTACTTGGCATAAATAGAGATCATTAAATTCATCCAGCGTATCTATTTTACGGTCGATATACTTAAAATTATCAAAACGGTTAGCGTATTCTTTCATTTTAGGCAATAAAGTATTCAGAAAATGTTTTACGTAAACATGCTTATTAAATCCATTATTTAGAGCAGTGGCGCATTCGCGTAAATCAAACGGGGTAGAAACCGCAATAGCGCTGTCAATTAGGGAGTTGTCAGCTGTTTCGCCTAAGTATTTTAATAGCATATTGCCACCGATGGATATACCGCAAGCATATAACTCCATTGTGGTTCTATCCCGTATTTGTTTTACAATCCATGCCACATCTTCAGTGTCGCCAGCATGATAAAATCGTAATTTACGGTTAATCTCTTCACTGCACCCCCTAAAGTGAGGGACAACACCACGCCATCCAATTTGTTCGAGATAATACATTAATCGTTTTGCGTAATGACTTTTGGAATTTCCTTCGGTACCATGGAATAATATTACAGTAGGTTTAGCTACAATATCTTTATTGATCCAATCAAAATCAATGAAATCACCATCGGGTAAGTTAAGGCGTTCTCTTTGATAATTCGGTTCCATATCTTGAGTAAGGTAAATAGGTAATATTGTATTTAAGTGACTATTAGATAAAAAATTAGGGGTCTTCATGTATTTTGTTTTCTTTTTAGATGTTTCGCCAAATATTTACTGGTGTATCCACGTTTTGATTTTATTATTTGTTCTGGAGTCCCTGTGGCAATAATATTGCCCCCCCCCTCACCACCTTCAGGGCCAAGATCAATAATCCAATCTGCAGTTTTTATCACATCTAAGTTATGTTCAATAACTACCACAGTATTGCCATGTTCCACAAATTTATGTAATACTTTTAAAAGTAATTCAATATCATAAAAATGTAGTCCAGTTGTTGGCTCATCAAGTATATATAAGGTGCGACCAGTATCACGTTTTGATAATTCTAGTGCTAGTTTTACTCGTTGTGCTTCTCCACCAGATAAAGTAGTTGCGGATTGACCTAAGCGAATATAACCTAAACCAACGTCGATTAATGTTGTTAGTTTCTTTTTAATCGTTGGAATATTAGTAAAGAATTTTTCTGCATCTTCAACAGTCATTTCTAATACTTCATGGATATTTTTATTTTTATAAAATACTTCAAGTGTTTCACGATTATATCGTTTGCCTTTACATGTATCACATATAACATAAATATCTGGTAAAAAATGCATTTCAACTTTAATTAAGCCATCACCAGTGCATGCCTCACATCTACCACCCTTTACATTAAAAGAGAATCTACCTGGTCCATAACCACGTTCCCGTGCTAGAGTTACTTGGGTAAATAAATCACGAATATGGGTAAATAAGCCTGTGTATGTGGCGGGGTTGGATCTAGGTGTTCTACCAATAGGGCTTTGATCGACATTAATAACCTTATCAAATTGTTCTAGGCCAATGATTTTATCAAAATGCTCTGGGGACTCACTACTTCTATATAACTGTTGTGCGCTAGCTTTGTATAGTGTATCATTAATCAAGGTGGATTTTCCAGAGCCTGAGACTCCAGTGATACATACAAAATTACCAATAGGTATTTCTAGGTGCACTTGTTTTAAGTTATTTCCGCTAGCTCCAATTATTTCCAGCATGCCATGATTTTGTTTATGACGTGTTTTCGGTATTTCAATGGATCGTTGTCCAGACAAATACTCCCCAGTAATTGAACCTTTTGTATTTATAATATCGGCGTAACTTCCGAGTGCAATTATTTGTCCGCCGTGCTCTCCAGCACCGGGGCCGATATCAACGATATAATCAGCAGCTTTCATGGCATCTTCGTCATGTTCTACTACAATCACAGTGTTACCTAAATCACGTAATTTATTGAGAGTGCCAATTAAACGGTCGTTATCTCTTTGATGTAACCCGATTGATGGTTCATCGAGTACATACATTACGCCAGTTAAACCAGAGCCAATTTGGCTTGCAAGCCGTATTCTTTGGGCTTCACCGCCAGATAAAGTATCGGCGGAGCGGTTTAGGGTGATGTAGTCTAATCCCACGTCAATTAAAAAACCAATACGAGTCATAATTTCACGGATGATTTTATCTCCAATGGCTTGTTTGTTACCAACGAGTTTAATTTTTTCAAAAAAATCAAAACATTTATGTAATTGCCATGAGGTTACTGTTGGGAGGATGGTTTCACCTACTGTAACGCATCTAGATTCTTTTTTAAGTCGGGAGCTTTCACATTCTGGGCATATTTTATTATTTTGATATTTAGTTAATTCTTCTTTAATATATTGGCTATCAGTTTCAAAATAACGGCGTTCTAGGGTATTTACTACACCTTCAAAAGGAATTTTCTTTATAACTTGTCGCCCAGACTCACTAATAATGGTCATATTGATTTGCGTATCACCTGAACCAAAGAGTAATATTTGTTGTGTTTTTTGTGATAATTCATTCCATGGTGTATCTAAACTAAATTTATAATGCTTGGCAACAGCTGTAAGCATCTGATAAGTATATTGGTTGCGTTTATCCCAGCCTTTTATTGCGCCATCAGTAACAGACGCTTCTTTGTTAATTACAATTTTATCTGGGTCAAAATATGTTATTTGTCCAAGCCCATCACATTTAGTACAGGCTCCATATGGGTTATTAAAAGAAAAGCTACGTGGTTCTAACTCCATAATAGAATAATCACATAATGGACAAGAAAAATTACTTGAGTATATTGTAGTTAAATTTGTGTCGAGGTCTAGTGCTATAATTCTGCTTTCGCCGTGAAGCAATGCCACTTCTACGGATTCAGTTAAACGTGATTTTATTTCAGGGTTTATTTTTATGCGGTCAACTACAATTTCAATATTATGTTTTTTATTTTTATCTAATTTTGGCGTTTGATCTATATCGTAGATTATGTTATCGACTCTAACTTTTGTAAATCCTTGAGCTTGGATGTTAGCTAGTAAATCCAGATGCTCACCTTTACGGCTAGAGACTATTGGTGCAAGTAAGGCAATTTTAACATTTAGTGGAAGAGCTAAAATTGAATCAACTATTTGTGATACTGATTGTCCTTGTAGTTTTTGTTTATGGGTAGGGCAAAATGGCTCGCCAACTCTGGCATATAACAAGCGCAAATAATCATAAATTTCGGTGACTGTACCTACGGTAGAGCGTGGGTTATGTGATGTTGCTTTTTGTTCAATTGAAATAGCAGGGGATAACCCTTCGATTAAATCCACATCAGGTTTATTCATTTGTTGCAGAAATTGTCTAGCGTATGCAGATAGGGATTCAACATAACGGCGTTGACCCTCAGCATAAAGAGTATCGAATGCCAATGAAGATTTTCCAGAGCCAGATAAACCAGTAATTACTATAAGTTTATTTTTAGGGAGGTCTAAGTCAATGTTTTTGAGGTTATGTGTTTTTGCGCCCCGAATTACAATTGTATCTAACATTTAGTCGCCTTTATCGATTAGATATATAAATATATATTATACCACTAAATGCGCATAATTGTAAATCCAATAACGTAAATATATTAAATCTAGGACACAATTAAACTTTGTGGAACGTATCGTTGTTGCGTTTCTTTTAAGGTTGTGTGCCTAAATGTAGCTGATTTGTTTGCATGCGTAAAAAATTTAGAAATCCATTGATAGAACGTTCGCAAATTTGGTATACTTCCTCAAAATCACTTTCTAATCCATAATATGGATCTGGAATATCAAAATTTGTTTTTTCATTTAAATCAAAACTACGGAGTAAAAAAACGCTGTTTGCTTTATTTGGTAAGCTATGGCTAGCCATATTGATTATTTCATCATAATTTAGATGATCTGTGGCAATTATGTAATCATAGTAAGAAATATCAGCAGGAGTTAATTGTTGTGCATAATGTTTGAATTGTATCCCATGTTTAAGTAATACTGCGAGTGATCGTTTATCTGGAGTGCTACCAGTATGGAAACCAGAAGTTCCAGAAGAATTTATTTCAAAAAAATGGATAAGCCCATTAGATTTTATTTTATGTTCTAGTATAGCGTGTGCAATTGGGGAACGACATATGTTGCCAAGGCAAACAAATAGTATTTTAATGGGTTGCATAAGTAATCAAAAAATTTTAAGTACTATATTCTAACAGAAATCTACTCTATCCAGAAAAATATTTTTTAGAGCATGAAATAGCGGGCCCGAGTTCAAGTGCGAAATGCAAAAATCATTGATTTTCGTTGTTTAGATGGTATTAATTTTTTATTAATACCATAGTGTATCTCATTAGCAGTTCGCCCATTGTGAATTTTTCTGGGCAGGTTATTAATTTTGTATATTGCACTTTGTAGTTCCTTTTCGGTAACAAGGCTAAAGTCAGTTCCTTTGGGGAAATAACGCCGTATCATTCCATTTGCATGCTCGTTTGTCCCACGTTGGTAGCTCGAATATGGATCTGCAAAATAGTACATAGTATTTAGCTCCGTTGCTATTTTCAAATGTTGAGAGAACTCAGTACCATTGTCACTAGTGATTGTTCTAATGCGCTTTTTATATGTTAAAAGCATAGAAAGCAATTTAATAAGTATTTCATCACCGCTTTTATTTTTTACTAATGTTGCCATAGTTAATCTTGATTTACGGTCTGTGCCTGTTAGCATTCCATTACTATTAGCTGGACCAACTATAGAGTCTATTTCTATATCTCCAATACGGCTTCTATCGTTGGCAACTGTATCTCTTAAATGTATTGAAACTTTATCTGTTGTTGATGCAGTCTCACGTGAGTTTAAATTCTTTTTTCTTTTCTTATGTTTACGGGGCAAGCATTTATATGTATCACCACCACTTACACCATCTTCGTATACCCATTGGTAAATCGTTTCAAGGCTTGGTAATTTAACCGTTGAGGGTAATTCAATTTTAAAGCGTAATAGTAAAGCATTTGGTGACCAATTTTTCG
>CAITEL010000061.1 GCA_903891375.1 uncultured Neisseriaceae bacterium | reverse complement strand
TTTGATTATTATTTAATATGCGAAACTGTATTAATTTATTTGGTAGGATATAAATATCGTATCTTGAACAAATTCGTATCCACATTTCAAAGTCTGGCAATGATGCCATTAATGGATTATAAAATCCAACTTCATCATAAATGCTTTTTTTTATTAACATAGATGGGTGGCACAGACAATTTCCTTGATAAAAAAAATATCGCAACCACTCATGCCGAGATTTATTCTCCTGAGCAAATACATTATAATAAAAATGTGTTGTATCAGAAAATACCTCTCCAGATTCATTAATTATCTCAGCACCACTAAATACAGCCACATATTGAGGATTTTCTTCTATAAATTTAACCTGCTGTTCTAGTTTATTTAGCATCCAAATATCATCCGAATTAAGAAGTGCTACATATTCGCCTTTTGCCATTTTTATCATTAAATTTGTTGTATAAGCTGCCCCCATATTACGTTCATTCACTATAAAAGTAATACGCTCATCTGAATATTGTTTAATAATCTCTACAGAGTTATCTTGTGAACAATCATCAATAATAATAAGTTCAAAATCTTGATAGGTTTGATTTAAAACACTATTAATAGCCTCACCAATAAATCTAGCATGGTTATATGAAGGAATTATGGCTGTTATTTTTGGCACAAGTGCTACTTTCAAAATAAATAAATCTTATTTTATTACTGTTAACAAATCTGGATATACTTTAAAATTATATTTTTGGTTATGATATAAAGGAAATAAATCAGCTACATACACTATTTTATAATTTTTACTATAATCTTTAACTATAGATTTGGGAAACTGGTTGTATGTCCAGTAATTGTAATCAGAAAAACATCCCATAGCTCCAATTAAGGCACTAATATCAGCTCTAGCAACAAAAAAATCTTTTTTGCAATCATATTTAGTCATGAAAGATTCTAACAATTTAATATCTACAGTTGAAACATCACTCACATAATCACGATCTCGTGATTTTATAAATGTATCTACTACTCCACTATACCCACAATACATCATTAATGACCCTTTGTATAAACACAATAAAGATAACAACATTACCAATATATATACACCAAATATTTGTCTATTTTGATTAATACGATAAATGCCACAAAATATTAAAACTGGCAGTATATTAAACCATAACGAACCACTCATAAAACGTGCTACTAAATATTCTGGCATAAAAAAAAACATCATTCGTGCATAATGAACTTGCGACACAATAGTCATAAATACATCATAAAACACACATGTAACAAAAAAACGTATATGTAAAGTGTTTTTAAAAAAAATAGCTAAAATACAATATATAACGCCAATAAAAAGACTAAGATATACAACCTCTGGAATAATAATATAAAACGCCGAATAAACATTACTCAGTTTCATAAAACCAGATAATGTTTGAAAATAAATACCAAATGGATGTGTGTAATATATAATTAAAGCCAAAATAATTAATAATAACAAAATAAATACAACATATTTTATATATGAAACCTTAAAAGTAAAGATAAACATAATAAAAATAAAAATAATTACATACAAATACTCAGCAGCATGAAATATAAGAGTAAAACCACTTACAACAATGAAAAGTAATAAATCAGTTTTTCTAATAATTTTTCTAAATATAATGTTAGCAAATATGCTCATTGCAGAAATAGACAGAGGTAATGATATTTGATACCCAACTGTACTATTTGTAGCCCAAGATGTCTCCACATATGATGATGAAAAATAAAACAATATCGTCGAAAAAAATACAATATAAAACCGCTCTTTTATCTTCGGTAACAGAATTTTTACAAAGCTATTATTAGCTAAAAATACTAAGATAAAGGATAATGCAAACTGTACTGAATATATAACCTTTTCTGCTGTAATTATATCTAACGGTGGCAATAATTTAAAAATGAATGACCATACCATATGCCAATAGCTTTTTTCTATAATACAACTCGGCGTGTAGCAATACGCCTTACCATGCTGAAGCAGTTGCATTATTCCAGATAAGTGGTATCCTGGATCACCACCACCTTGAAACAACGGATTGGTACATAAAATAATGCATGCTACCGTTCCCAGTAATATAATTTTAAATAAACTATTATAATAACTTTGCAAAACTAACCTCTAAAATTTTACTTTATTTTTAATAAAAATTTTGGCGTGCGATAGCTAATTATACGAAAATAAAGCCAAAAATATAATGTGACATAAATCACGATTGACATAAATATTATACGTGAATATTCATAAAAAAATAATGCAATAAACATTTGAGGTAAAACTAACCATAACATCTTCAGAGCTACGGCAGCATTACGATTAGGTATATCTTTGTGAATCAATCGAGCATACACAACCATATGAAAATGTAATCTATCTGGTTTAAATGGCGAACGATGTCGCAAAACAACTTTTCTATAAATAGAAAGAAGAGTTTCACTAACAGGATAAATAACTAAAAGTAATGAAGTTAATGGCGAATAATTTGGCATTTTTTGTGATAATTCCAGTAATAATAATGCCCCAATAAAACCAATAAAATAAGCGCCTCCATCACCAAGAAAAATCTTACCCAATGGATAATTCCATAAAATAACTCCAACCACACCACCAAGCAAAATAAACATTGGATTATCTAAAAAGTGATAATTAACTTTAATTGCGATAAATAAACAAACAACTAATATTGAAATAAAAGTCATTAAACAAAGGCCATTATATCCATCTATAATATTAAAAGCATTGGTAACACCTAAAACTAATAAAAAAGTAATAACTAAACTTACAAATTGAAAACGTAGCAAATAATCGATCACAGTTACATCTACATGACTTACTAAATTAATAACTTGAACTAAATAGATGCCAATGACTATCGCCACAATTTTGATGGCAATTCTCATACTAGGAGTAATACATTTAGTAAGATCTTCTAAAAAACCCGCAAAAAAAACCACAGAAGAAGGAATTAATAATTTAAAAAAATAAAAGGCCCATAACTGATGTGTATGTAATCCATAATTAACCATTACCCAAGAGGTTAGAACGATAGCTAGCCCTCCAATTCGTGGTGTAGGAATTGTATGAAACTTTTGTTGCCCTTGCATATCATGATCAAGAGAATACTTGCCATGTATACTACTAGTAAAAATAATAATCGCACACAAAATCAAAGAAATAAGAATTGAACAAATTAAGAACATCGATTCCCACCTTCAATTATTTTTAAATATGTTTTTATAACTGTATCTTGATTAAACTCCGCTTCAATTTTTCTCCGTCCAGCTTGCCCCATAACGTATTTATCGTGAAATGGCAAAAGAATATATTTTATCATAGATTCAAACAAGCTATCGATATTTCTGGGCTGTACCATATACCCCGTAACATTATTTACAACCACATCACGACAACCAACACTATCTACTGTTATAATTGGTTTACCCATACTAGAAGCTTCAAGTAGTACTCTAGGTAAACCTTCTCGATAATAAGAAGGTAGAACTAAACAATCGCAAGAAGCTATTATATCTCCAATATTATTGACATGACCCAAATATTGAATAATGTTTTTATTAACTAGTTGATTAATATACTTTAACGGTACGGCAGATGGATTATCAAAATAATAATCACCTGCAACCATTAATTGCGTATTAGGGAAATTTTTATTGACTAATTTGAAAGCCTCAACTAACTCATGCAAACCTTTTTCCCAAATTAATCGAGCCACAAACAAAAACGTAATGATTTTATTATCTTTAACCCCTACATTGCTAAATTGTGTCAAATCTACTCCATCACCAGGTAAAACAATTAATTGCGTAATACGATTAAAAATCTTCTTATTAACTAATAATTGCCTATCATCTTGATTTTGAAAGAATACCGTCTGCAATTGCGAAAAAGCAAAACGATACAATATTATTACAATCTTTGTAATAAAGCTATCATGAATAAACACATATCCTAAACCTGTTATATTTGGTACAACTTGTACT
>CAITEL010000060.1 GCA_903891375.1 uncultured Neisseriaceae bacterium | reverse complement strand
TTTGTTCCATTTTTTAATGACCTCTCCATCGCTAGCTGAATTACTTCGCCGTCTGCAACAGGGTCAGAAAATGGTACTCCTATCTCAAGAATATTCACTCCGCCACGAGATAATGCTAAAAAATAATCCGCACTTAATTCTCCCCCATCACCTGCCGTTAAATATGCCACTTTGGCTTTATTTTCAAACGCTTGCTTAATTCGTTGTGACATGCTTTAGTACTCCCCCTAATAACTGTGGTAAATCTTTATCTCCACGCCCTGATAAATTTATTAGAATTACATCATCTTTTGTATAATTATTTATATTAGTCATAATATATGCCAATGCATGCGCTGATTCTAACGCTGGTATGATGCCTTCAGTTTTAATCAATACTTTAAAGGCATCTAAAGCCTCTATATCTGTTGCAGAATCATATTGAACTCTACCATTTGTAAAAAACTGCGAATGCATTGGACCTACTCCAGGGTAATCTAGTCCTGCAGAAATTGAGTACGTGTCAACTATTTGGTTATTATCATCTTGTAATATGTACGTTTTGGTACCATGCAATACTCCCACTCTTCCTTCTTTAAATCTAGCAGCATTATTCCCTAAGCCTGCCCCAGTTCCACCTGCTTCAACGCCGATTAATTTAATATTTTCATTTTCAATAAATGCCGAGAAGATTCCAATTGCATTCGATCCTCCGCCAACACAAGCAATTACAACATTAGGTTTAACCTTATAATCATCACTTAACTGAGCTATAGCTTCTTTCCCAATAATTGATTGAAAATCTGCAACAATCATCGGAAATGGGTATGGACCTAATGCAGAGCCAAGACAATAATGTGTGTCCTCATAACTCTCAGCCCAATCACGTAAAGCTTGATTAACTGCATCTTTTAACGTAGCTGAACCACCACTAACTGAGACGACCTTAGCACCTAACAATTGCATTTTAGCCACATTAGGTGACTGTCTTTCTACATCAATACTGCCCATATAAACCACACATTCTAAGCCAAACATTGCACATGCCGTAGCTGTGGCTAACCCATGTTGTCCAGCCCCAGTTTCTGCCACTATCCGTGTCTTTCCCATTTTTTTAGCTAAAAGGCATTGCCCGACTGCATTATTAATTTTATGTGCTCCAGTATGCAGTAAATCTTCTCGTTTTAAAAAAATTCGTGGGGTGTTCTCCGATGTTAGCATTTGCGCAAACGCTTTAACTTCAGTAACTGGGGTTGGACGCCCCAAATAATTTTTTAATATTACTGCAAATTCTTGTCTAAATTCATCGCTTTGTGCAATACTATTATAAGAACTTTCTAATTCTTTAAGTGGAGCCACCAATAATTCTGGCGCATACATACCACCAAATCTACCGTAACGCTCTTTTCTCACTTTTTTAATAAATTCAACCACCTTATTTATATTTTTTTTAGCTAAAGAAACTTCAACTCCAGAAGATACATCTACACCATGTGGTTTATGTTCCGCTATTTGTTGAGTAATATTATCAAGGTTTAATTTACCTGCAATAAAATATCTAAAATCTGTTCTTATAGGGATAAGTTTTTCATACAATAAAAAGTCTTTATTCACATTCAAACAACTTGGCAACTCTTTACCATCTACTACATAAATAATCTGTATATAACTTGGTAATTTATCACATAAATTACGCACTTTATCCCCATGTAATTGTACTACTTTTAAATTTAATGCATTTATTATATTTAACATTTCTTCTAGCGATTCATCAACGAATACCGCCACAATTTCTGCACCACCTAAACGTGCTTCTTTAGTTATTTCTTGAGCTAATGTTAAGTCAATTTGCCGTGGTGATACCTTAGAAAAAAGTAAACCAATATAATCAGCCCCCGCAATTGCTGTTTCTTTAGCAGTCTTAACATCTGTCAGTCCACAAATTTTAATTAACATTTTTATTTACCCTTAACTGTAAAAAAATCTTTTGGATTATCCAAACGAGACAATGCCTCACCAACTAGCACGGCATCATAGCCCATTGCATATAGTTTTTGCGCATCACTAAACGACTTGATACCCGACTCCGCAACTTTTATGATGGTTTTAGGTAGTTTATTAATCGTATTACTAAAAATCTCTGGATGCATAGTAAAATCTGTTAAATCACGTTGATTAACCCCAATAACATCACTACCTGAATTTAACGCTATAGCTAACTCACTAACATCATGTATTTCTACTAAAGTTTCTAAACCAAACACATGTGCAAGTTTAACCATGTCAGCTGTTTTATCCTTTAACACTGACACCATAAGTAATATTGCATTTGCACCAGCATTTTTTGCGTCAGCTATTTGCTCTGGAGTAAAAATAAAATCTTTACATAGCACTGGCACATCAGTATTTGCCAATGATTTTGCCACAAGTTTTAAATCTTCTATTGAACCATTAAACCCCTCATCAGTGAGTACCGAGATTGCACTGGCTCCAGCCAGTATATATTCATTTGCTCGGCCAATTGGGTCTTTAATTTCGGTAATAGCACCAACAGAAGGGGATGCTCGCTTAATCTCGCAAATGACTGCATTAGGTTTACTCAAAGCCAATTTAAAGCTTTTTTCTTTACGCTTATGTTTATCAAACCCAGCTTGTTTTCTACTGATTATCTGTTGTAGTTTATTTTGTTTGATTAAAAATGACTGTACACATTCAATTGTAGCAATATTTGTGTGATTATTAGTTGACTCAATTATACCACCTTGTAGCAATCTCTTTTTTGCGACATTCACTCCATCCATAATTTTATTAACCCTCCCATATAGAAATAACGCAACACCTACATTTAAAACAATAGTATCGGTTAATGGGGTCATCTCGCCTGATAGTGTTCTCTTAATAATTTCCGCATTATATTTAGCATCTTTTCCTAATAAATCGTTAAGAGTACACCGTTTTAAACCGTATTCCTCTGGTGTAATCGTAAGATTGACTAATCCCTCAGGTGTTACTAGAATTCCTTTTGATACCCCCAAACAACTTATTTCATCCAACCCATTGCCACACACCACCATAGACTTTTTTGTGCTAGTTTTAAATAAGACTTCAGCTATTAATTCCATTTTCTCTGGCGAATTAACCCCAAGTAGTATATGTTGCGGTTTAGCTGGATTCAATAATGGACCTAATAAATTAAACACTGAGGCAATTCCAATTTCCTTACGAACATTACGTACTTTAGCTAAAATAGGATGAAAATTTGGCGCAAAACAAAATACAAAATTATTTTGCTGTAACTCATCTACAAGCTTATCTGCCTTAGTATTTATGCTGTAACCAAGCGCCTCTAACACATCCGCTGAACCGCACAAAGAAGACACCGAACGATTACCATTCTTAACTACAGGTACACCACAAGTAGCCACCAATAATGCTGATGCTGTTGAAATATTTAAAGAATTTGAGTAGTCACCGCCAGTACCTACGATATCTATAACATCATAATCTATATTAACTAAATACGCTTGTTCTTTAATTGCTTTCAGGATTCCTAATATTTCATCTGCAGTTTCGCCTTTAGCTGCCAATAAAGATAAAAAAGCCCCAATCTGAGCATCAGTTGCATTAGTTAAAATCTGTACGCAAGCCTCATAACTCTCATTAATCGATAAACTTTCTCTATTCAGTAACTTTTTTATAACTGCTCGCATCATTTATCTCTTTATTTTAAAAATTTTCTTTAAATCACTATTGTTGCCAATTTTTAATAAATTGGATCCTCGAGTGACATTGGCAATACTGACCTGCAAATCACTAGCCATTTCTCTTTGCGTTTTTGTATTTTCAAGTAATTCTTTTATAATTCTATATCTCTTTATAAGCTCAGTTTTTTCAGAAATCGTTAAGAGTGTCGTTAAAAACAACTCCATATTCTCTTTATTTTTTTGACTTAAAAATATATGTAACAATTCCTGCCAGTAATAGTCGTTATCTTTATTCAATTTTTATGCACCTATTATTTGTACTAACGTAATGATACACCATTACAAAACATGTTGTCAACTTTTTCTTTATTAATTTTCATTTTTTGTGGTACAATCTTGTCAATAATCATAATATATTTATAAGGTCTAAACATGAAAGCAGTCATAATTTTATCTGGGGGAGCTGATAGCTCAACTCTTGGCTATTTACTAAAAAGTAAAGGCTATAATGAATTAATTTGTGTAACCTATAATTATGGACAAAAACAAGTAAAAGAAATAGAATCCGCAAAGATAATTGCGCAAAAATTAAATGCAATTCATCATATTATTGATGTTACTTTTATGAAACAATTTCTCAAAGGCTCTGGATTAACTGACGATAGCATCGAAGTTCCTCATGGTGCATACACTAAAGAAAACATGTCAGTTACTGTGGTACCCAATCGTAACACTATGTTGTTATCAATTGCATGGTCTATTGCTTGTGTAGAAAATGCCGATGTACTTGCCTATGGTGCACAATGTGGCGACCATTACTTATACCCAGATACCCGCCCAGATTATTTTAATGCAATGAATCTTGCCCTCAGGTTAGGTACCGAGGATTGCAGAAAAAACAATTTAGAATTAATTGCCCCACTCTTACATAAATCAAAAGCTGAAGTAATAACACTTGGAACTGAACTTGGCGTTCCATTTGAAGAGACATGGTCATGTTACGATGGTGGTGAAGTGCATTGCGGTAAATGTGGCGCTTGCCAAAGTAGAGCCGATGGTTTCAAAACAGCTAATATTATTGACCCTACTATATATACTCATTGTCTTTGAACCTTACTTTATTAAAGTCTTAAATATTCTTTTTCAAGGTGTTACTGTGTTTAAAAACTGTTTAATTATTCTAATGTGCTCAGTTGGATTATTTGCATGTAGTAGTATTAATCCTACATATATCGCTAAATCTAATACTTATGTTCTTCACACAATAGCACCTACAACTGTAGAAAGTGTATCTCTTATATACACCTATAATACCACTACACTTGAACACCAATACGAGAATTCTTTTTGCACCAACCTCGTAGACTGTAGTTATAATATAAACAACATAAAAAATGCTACTATGTTTGATGGCTTTGACTTAACCACTCAACCAATTCAAAATAACAAGCATGGCATTAAAACAATTGATTTATACCGAATACTTTACACAACACCGGGACAAAATGGTGAATCAGAAATAGTATCAGGCAGTATATATTATCCTAATACAGCCACAAATAAAATCAAAGGTATTATACTATTCTTCCATCCAACGTTTTTTGCAAAAAGTAGTGTTAGCTCCTCAGAGCCCAATAATAAAGTAAATCGCACAGTTGCCGCCATATTCACATCTCAAGGTTACATTGTTGTTGCCCCTGACTATATTGGCATGGGTTACAATAAAAAAATAATTCACCCATATGTGCTATATCCACAAGTAAATGCAATCGATGGCTTATCAATATTAAAAGCAAGTCATGAATTTTTATCTACGCATAATATGTTACCTCCAGCTAAAAATAACAAAATACCGTTATTTGTTACAGGATACTCAGAGGGAAGTTCGTATGCACTTTGGTTTTCTCGATTATATCAAGAACAAACAAAATTTAAAAATGAATTTAATCAAACAAATTTTGATTTAAAACTTGTTGTTCCAATATCAGGTGCTTATGATTTATCAGGTGTCATTTATAATTTTCTATTTAGTAACAATAACACTTTTAATAGTAGCGTATATAAAACTTCAAACTCTTTAATTAGCGGTGCATTAAAACCTTCATTATCTACCAATGCTTTAATGTCTTATGCTTATTACTCTGAAAGCGGAAATTATAGCAAAGTATTCAATCCTGATTTTTTTAATATGAATTGCACCCTGCAATTGAATAGTAATTGTGAAATCGAAAGTAAACAATTTAATTTACAACAAATCTTATACGTAGAATCCAAAGATGTAATATACCCAATACCTGACAATTCCCTAGATATTTATATTGTGAACAAAATCAACAATGCAGCCACATACAAAGTAAATAATGGTCGGATTTTTACCTTTTGGACAAATAGTGTATTGCCTTTAGTTAACCCAGATTTACGTAATGACATTATGCTACAAAATCTTTTATCTGCTGGAAATGTATATTACTGGCACTCTGACATCCCTACAACATTAATAACGCTCAGCCGTGATTCCGTTGTAAGCCCTATAAATACTGAATATGCTTATCGTGGAATGATGGAAAATAATTCAACTAATTTACATAAAATTGAGGTGGATAATAGCTTGATTAGAAATCGATTTAGTATAATATTACCTGATTTTGAAGTTGACCATTTAACTGGTTTTTTCTATTTATTTATTGTAGCAGAAAAACAATTTGATGCCACTTATACGCAGTAGGTGTCATCGTGGAACAAAGCATTGAATCTTGAATCTGTTCGAGTATAGATAAATTATTTCAACAACAACTCAGACACAAATTTAATAATCATAAGAACTTTCTATGTTGATGAAATATTCGCAAGATCTGTACAAAATCCTTTCGGACTCTATATACAACCAAATAAGGAAACTCGTGCAGTATCAGTTCTCTTGTCCCCATAACCTTACCACTTCGACCTATGTTAGGCATTGATTTTAAAATTTCGATCTGTTTATAATAATATGTAGCAAACCTGTAACCTAATTCAGGTTGATGTTGCTCATAATATGAAGCAATCTCATCAAGATTTACTAATGCTAATTTTGTTTCCTGTATTTTTAGACTTTCCATTTACGATGAACCCTTAAGATTTCTTCAGTAGTGGCTATCTCACCAGCATTAGCAAGGTTTATGGCTTTAATTGTTTCTTCAATTTGCCAACTTTCAAGCTCTACTTTTTCTTGTAACCAAGCTAATAAGATATCTGATTTTTTTCTATGAGTGGCTATGGCTAGTTTTTCTATTTTTTCTTTAAGTTCAAACGGAACTCTAAACGCTAATGTTCCAGTTGCCATGTTATTTCTCCAAAAATAATCTTATTTATAACTAACTAAATTGTAACACAATGTTTACAGTGTTTGCAATTTATTTTATGCAAACATCACATATAAAAAGCTCCTATAATGGTGAACACCAACATTTTATTGCCAATTTCATTAAATTATCAAGGAGTAATTGCATCAAAGATTTGCCAATGTAAATTGTGGCAAAATTGTAGGTAAAATATCTCCCAAAAGTGGAGGTAAAATAAATGTTAGATTATCCAAGTAATATTACAATAGAACAGTTTAGCTTAATAAAAGACGATTTAGAATCTGTAAGAAAAAAGACAAAACCCAGAAAATTAGACCTATACGAGGTGTTTTGTGGAGTATTGTATGTTTTAAAGAGTGGTTGCCAGTGGGGAGAATGCCACCAAAGGATTTTCCTAAATGGCGTAGCATAAATGAGTACTTAGCATTGCACCCGTCGATGGGGGATTGATCTGTTTAGGAAATGTCTACTAATTTACATTAGACTATCGGGTATTAAAGGAATTTTTTTCATCAGCTGGGCTTTTTCTATTAATTGATTAATGTTATACACATCAAATTTACGATATAATTGTTTATTAATCATGCTACCAATGGTAGCTGAACTAACTGATTTTTTTTGAATGTTAGATAAAATACTTGCGATATCTTTTGGTGATTTACCTAATGATAGCAAGTATAAAATTTCGGTTTCACGTTTAGTCAATATAATACTTTCATTATTGTAATCTTTACTAAGATCCTTATTATTGAGTTTATCATTCAAAATAGATAATTGATATGCTTTAATCATTCTTTGCATTTGATCAACAAAACAATCAAATTTATTCTGTTCTGTAATAATAATTTTTTGTTGTTCCATTTCTAATTTTAAAATAACAGCTTCATGCTCCAGTTTATATTTAGCCTCACGTTCCAAAGCATATTCAGTAATATCCATGGCAGTACCGAGTAAACCAATTACATCTTGATTATGATCAAAAATTGGTTGTTTTTTTGATAAATACGTTTTAACGCCAAATGGAGTAACTAGTTTCTCCTCAATAATAATCGTTTGCTTCGTTTCCATTACTTTGCTATCATTTGCATTAATCAATTGTGCGGATGGATAATCAGGCAATAACTCAAAGATAGTTTTGCCGATAAAATCTTCTGCAGAAGCAAAACCAAAAGCTTTAGCTTGATTGAGATTCCCTCCTTGGTATATTCCATGAATATCTTTCCAAAAAACAAATGATAATGAATCATATAGCATTTCGAGAATTTCATGATGATTATTTAAATTCATATCAAAATACCTCCAGTCTCATTTTTAAATCTACGTTATAATATTTGGTGGACTAATACATAACACGTGTGTTATTATCTACGAGATATATTTTAACAAATTTAAGTGGATGATAGTGAACTATATTTTTTTATACAATGTCTAATTGATATATGTAAAATCTGATTTTTCAAAATTAAAATCGTTGGTTAAAAACTCTAAATTTATTCTTATTGGAAGTCCTTACTGTTTGGATAAACTAAGCAAAACCAATTACATTTGCTTTGACCATATTCATAAAATCTCTCGAGATTTTCACGAAATCAACTACAATGAAGTAGCACACATTGTGGCACAGTATGTTGAAAAAGATGGTGCAGAAAATATACAACTACTCACTAATGAAGATAGTGCGCATCTAACTTGTGCAAAACTTCGTGGTAAATATGGGATATTAGGGAATAACATTGAGATACTTTTACCTTTTGTAAATAAGGTGGAGTCTAAAAACAAACTCAGCTCGATAGTTAAACTGCCACAATTTGAAATGTTTGATAAAATATTATACACTAAGACTAAAAAAGAATACTTAAATACAATACTCGAACAATTAGATGGATTCCCCTTGTTTGCAAAACCCATAGATTTAGTAAGTAGTGTTGAAACTTACCGCATGGATGATTTTTGTAGTCTTGAACAATTTGCAAACCACGCATTAGCACATGATTATGAATTTGAAATTGATGAATTCATCGATGGTGAATTATTTCATTGTGATGCAATGATCATTAATGGCCAAGTAGAGTTTTTTATGATTGGTAAATGTAGTTTTGCATTAGCTCGTTTTTTTGAAGGAAAACCAGTTGGTAGTATTCCAATTGTGGATAAAGAATTATTCACAAAAATCGAAAATTTTAGTAAGGAAATATTTAAAACGCTAAATTGTCCAAATGGTGCATATCATTTAGAGTTATTTTTACAAGAAAAAACACAAGAGTTAGTGTTTCTTGAAATAGCAGCTAGAACTGGTGGAGCATTAATTACCAATGTATATGAAAAAGTGTTTGGTATTAATATTGAAGAAACTAACTATTTAATACAAATGGGTTTAATTAATAAAGTTACTATAACTAAAAAAAATATTTACGCAGGATTTTTAAATTTTCCTTATATAGAAGGTATAATTCAAAAAATTAATAAACCTAATATTGCAATTAATCATGAATTTATTGAATTTTCTCAACCAGGAGATCAATTATTCCAAGCTCAAAATTTATTGGATATTTCTTGTAGTATAATATTTTGGGATGAGGACTATAACATAGTTTCGCAGCATTTTGATTACTTAAAAAACTATCAACCGCTTGAACTTTACAATGAATAGTTTAAGTTTATCATAAATGGTTAGTTGGGTAACAAAGCGTTCTGTTACCCAACTAACCATTTTACCTCTTAAAATATGAACTTACTGCGTTGTATCGCTTTGGGTTCTAACAAATATTTTATCTGCATTGTGATATTTTATATATGATAAATATTCGGTAATGGCTTTTCTAAAGTACTCATATAATCCAACATGTGTGGTTTTACCATTTAGAATATGCATAATATCATCGGATATATTT
>CAITEL010000059.1 GCA_903891375.1 uncultured Neisseriaceae bacterium | reverse complement strand
ATTTTTTTACGATTATCTTTGCTGTCATAACCACCATCAAGGCTCATGGTTGAACCAATAATATTGATGCCCAAGGTTTTTACAATAGTTTTTAATTTACTGAAGGCTTCGGGAAATAATGGACATTCATTGGTATTACCCGCAGCAGTTATAAATGGTGCAACAACATTGCAATTCCGGTCACAGATAGCAACTACTTTATCACCCTTGTGGTGTTTGTGCCCATTGCGACCTAGGTTGTCGCCACCTTTTTTAGCAGTAGTTGATGTGCCGTCACCATGTAGAATTGATACCTCCAATAGATTATTGTTATTCAAAGATTCAACGCTGGCAATGAATGATGCTAAAATCGAATGATTTAAAATCCATTGGTGGCAATGCTTGAATACCTGAATATAACTAATTTCAGGTTTGCCTAATGTATCTTTTTCAATCGGAAGTTTATGCCACTGACAGCCAGTGTGAAGAACATATAATATATAGTTGAAAAGTTTAAAAAGTGGGACTTTTATTTTAGGTCCACGGCCACCTAATTTTATATGCTCCAAGAAAAATTCATTGAACTGTGTTTCGGTTAATTTGACTGGTATTACTGGATTTGCTACGTTTTTTGCCATTAGGTATGCCTTCATATTAGAATATTGTTGAAATTATAATATGGGGCATAACTTTGGTTTAACAATGGTTTACATGAAAATTAAAACTAGAAATGAGTTTCTAAATATGTATATAAACCGTTAGCTGCTTAAACATCATCTGTGATGCTTCCGTTACTAATGCAATTTCTGTTCATTGATGGCGCCATGTATTACACTTCCAGTGCATTATGTTTGGATCATGAGTGAGTGGCCATACTTTGATCAAGAATCACGCCTGCCAGTCTGTAAAAAATAATTGCAATAATTGGGTAATATCGGGTAAAATTGGGTAATTAACCAAAACACCTTTTTAGAAATTAGCTATGCAAGACCCAAAAATTATAATTGACCATGAACTCCTAAAACTTATTTCTGAAATAGATGAGTTTAAAGGAAAATGGCAGTTTTTAAAAACATTCTCACCAGATCGGTTAACAGTATTACGTAAAACTGCAACTATTGAAAGTGTTGGCTCTTCAACTCGTATTGAAGGCTCGAATCTTACTGATGTACAAGTAGAAACCTTATTATCTCAAATAAAAATCACTTCATTTAAAACACGTGACGAACAAGAAGTTGTTGGTTATGCTGAAGCAATGGATTTAATTTTTGACTCATTTGAAGATATGCGTGTTACAGAAAATCATATCAAACAATTACATCAGTTACTTTTAAAGCACAGCACGAAAGACAGCAGGCATCGTGGTGAGTATAAAAAATTACCTAATCATGTGGTTGCAATAGATGCACATGGTAAAGAAATTGGAATCATTTTTGAAACTGCCACTCCATTTAATACTCCTTATGAAATGGAAAAGTTAGTCAATTGGTTTAATAAAACTATAGATTCAGGAGATTTGCATCCGCTTGTAGCTATTGCAGTATTTATTGCAATATTTTTAGCTATTCACCCATTTCAAGATGGAAATGGCAGGTTATCACGTATTTTAACTAATTTATTGTTATTAAGAGCTGGGTATACGTATGTTCCATATGCTTCATTGGAACATATTATTGAAGAAAATAAGGATTTATATTATAAAGCTTTACGACGTACACAAATAACTCTAAAACGTGAAATTCAGGATTGGGAAGCTTGGTTGGGTTTCTTTCTACGTACACTCAAAAAACAGAAAAACAAATTAGCATCTGTAATAGAACAACAAAAACACTTAGATTTAAATTTACCAAAATTGTCAGTAACAATCATTGAGCTACTCAAAACACATGGGCAGTTGACAATTGCAACAATAGTAAATCTAACTGATGCAAATCAAAATACCATTAAATTGCGTTTACGTGAATTGGTGAATTTGGGTTATATAAAACAGCATGGTAAAGCACGTGCAACTTGGTATACTCTTTAAATTTATATGTATCAATAGAGTATACCATAACGCAATGTCTTGAAATTGCACAAAATATATTACAATAGCATTAATATTTTTATTTTGTTACTAATTCTATCTTATGTTATAATACCTACTGTAATATTTTTAGTATCTTTGAGGTCACAATTTGTGACCTCAAAGAATTAAATAATAATAATATCTAATAATATCGAATAGGCTAAATTAATGAATGATGTTATCATAACCGATGTAGAATTACAAAAGAAAATTTTTACTATACGTAGTACACAGGTAATGTTAGACTCTGATCTTGCTACGTTATATAATGTGGAAACAAGAACATTTAATCAAGCTGTAAAAAGAAATTTAAACAGATTTCCTGAAAATTATAGATTCCAACTTACGAATGATGAGTTTGATAACTTGAGATCACAATTTGTGATCTCAAGTGTTTATGGTGGAAGAAGATATTTACCTTATGTATTTACTGAGCAAGGAGTATCAATGCTTAGTGCTGTTTTAAAAAGTGATATTGCAATAGAACTTAGTATAAAAATAATGAATAATTTTATAGCAATGAGAAGATTCATATCACAAAATGCTGGTATATTTCAACGGTTAGAAAATGTCGAGCAAAAACTATTAAAACATGAAGATAACTTTACAAAACTATTTAACGCATTGGAATCAAAAGAATTAAAGCCAACACAGGGTATTTTTTATAATGGTGAAATTTTTGATGCCTATGTCTTTGTAAATAAATTAATAAAGTGTGCTAAATCCTCAATTATATTAATAGATAATTATATAGATGAAACTATATTATTACTTTTTAGCAAAATCTCCAAAGTAAAAATTACTATCTACACAAAAAACATAAGTAAATCTCTTGAACTTGATATTGCAAAATATAATGCCCAGTATAATAATGTAACTTTAAAAAAATTTGATTTATCACATGATCGGTTTTTGATTATAGACGATGAAATATACCACATAGGAGCAAGTCTCAAAGATTTAGGCAAAAAGTGGTTTGCATTTAACAAGATGGATAGATTTTCCATTGAGATTCTAAATAAACTTAACCTATTAAAAAATGATAATTTATTATGAAAGGTCATAAAATCGGATATATTCGTGTTAGTACCATTGAACAAAATACTACACGACAATTAGATGGGTTAGAGTTAGATAGGATATTCACTGATAAATGTTCTGGTAAAGATACTAATCGTCCAGAATTGAATAATTTATTAAATTTTATAAGAGATGGTGATACTCTATTTGTACACTCAATGGATAGACTAGCTCGTAATTTGGATGATTTAAGAAAATTGGTCGATAAAATCACAGCTAAAAATATTACAGTACAATTTATTAAGGAAAATCTGACTTTTGCTAGAGATGATAAAAATCCGATGGGAAAACTTATGTTATCAGTAATGGGGGCGTTTGCAGAATTTGAACGCTCTCTCATTAAAGAGCGTCAGCTAGATGGTATTGCGATAGCGAAAAAGGCAAATAAATATAAGGGTCGAGTGAAAGCTCTTAATGAAGACCAGATTATGGAAATGCAACAAATGATAGTGGATAGGTACAAAAAAACTGATATTGCTAAAAAATTTGGTATTCATTATGTAACGCTATATCGGTACATGAAAGAAAATCAACTGACCGCTAACAATACAATCCCAAATGCCATTATGCCTCAAAAATCAAATACACCACAATCAATACAGATAAAATTAGAATATTGTGTTGAAAACAATCATAGCTTTACTAGAGGTAGAAAAAAAGCCAAAGAAGATATTGAATCGTTTATATTGTTAGAATATGAATCTAAAAAAATAGATGACTACACGTACATTCTTACTATCGAATATAATGATGATGACGAACTTAATGAGGTTATTGAATATATTGGTAGTGAAGTAAATCAATTAGCAGATAATAGGAATTGTTTTCTTGACCTTTTTAGAATTGAAACCTTAGACAAAACAAAGCATTGGAATATCTAGTAACATACTTAATGGGTCACCTATCACAGAGTATGGTCGGTATAATGGTAATATAAAGTAACGAGTATCATTAAGTAACGCTACTTTTTAGTATGTATCTGCCTAGATAATTCATTATACTTTGACTCCCACACCGCACAATCTTTTGACACTGCGTACTTGTCATTAGTTGCGGTATCTAGTTTATTTTGTAATAATTCGAGTTGCTTTTTAAGGTCACTATTTACTTTTTCTAATCCATCAAGTTGTGTTTCTAGTTTAATTTTATGGGCATCTGTTTGCAACTTTAATGTTTTAAACTCAGATTCCAATTTTGTACATGCATCTTCTTTTTCGTTTAATAAATTACCCACCTCAACAAATGTAGTTGCTAAATCTAAATACTTTGAGTCGTAAGACGCAATTACCATGTCGGTAATATTTTTTCTATCAATAATAATAGCTTTTTTTAGTTCAATAGAAAAATCATCATCACTAATTTGTATGCGTTGCTCTAAGTGCCATTGCTTTAAATAATCGGCTATTGTAGCCATTTTACCACCAACACGCCCCCGAACATTCCGTACGGTTATTTTCTCACCAGCCTCAACCATTTCATTAATTTGGTCACGTACAATTTCATAAGTCAAAGTTTCAATTTTCATTAAGAAGCCCCTTTAAGGTAACATAAGGTAACAGGTATTATTAAGTAACATATTATAGCACAAAAATAAATAGCGTCGTACTTATTTTTTCTATTGACTCTCAAAGGCATATTTAAAAGAATGTTGCATAAATATAGTCCTGTCTTCAATAGACTCAGCGAATTTAGATGATAAAAGCATACAGTAAAGCTCTGAACGAAATGTTTCACCTTTATTTACGATATTTTTTTCATATTCAGTCAAAAACCCCATAGGTGCATCATTTTTTATAACACCATTGTTTTCTTTAAAATAATCAACCGCTTGCACTACATTATGATCTGAATGTGTTTTATCTAATTCCAGTACTTTTAGCACCTCAAACATACCTTCATCTTTGGCTTGATTATATTGTTTTTCAAGTCCATCACAATAAATAGCGTATTCAATTTCATCATAATTTTGACTATTACCACTATGTTTTGTTGCCATTTAGCGCCTTTTACAAAAATTTTAATAAAAAAGATAATGATCATAATTTGCTATTATTACAACGAGCACATTTTTATTTTTACATGAGAGTATTGGGTCTTTGTTGCACTAGCTCATAGCCTATAATATTTTCCCCATTTGAGTTTTTTCCAATGATTCTAATTTCAATTAATCCATTTGCTTGCATTTCCTCAAGAACTTTCTTTACCGCTAAATGTTGTTCAGGTAAATACCCTAATTCTTTTAAACTTTTAAATCCATCCATTATAATTTATTGCCTATATTTTTTCTTTCAAACAAACATATCTTAAATATGTCGATGTTTAGATTTTTGTTTCGTACTTTTAACAGCTAAATGTAATAAATAAAATGCACCACCAATAATAACAACATTAAATACCAATATTTTTATTAATTCCATCATTTTCCTCCTTTTTAAGAGTACGACTAACTTTAAGAAACGCAAAGGATATATACTGTAGAATTAACCAACCCAAGACAGTAACGGCAATTCTAGTAATACCTTGAAGATTAAAACCCATATAATTTAAACCACCAAGAGCCCACGATAATATGTTTATTCGCTCAGACATCAATTTAACCGTATCGCTATCAAAATCAATTTTAATAAATTTTAATTTCATAACAATATTATACCTTAAAACTACATACTTCATAAGACCAGATTAAATCAAATTAAATAAATCAAAACTACGCATAAAATATGTTTAATATCGAGAACCCGTAAGCTCTTGCAATAATATATCACGGTCTTCATCAATAAGATAACGTGCATAAATTAACGTTAAAATCCTACCATCAATCTGCTCTTGTAACCATTTATCACGTAGTTTAGGTATTGCAGTTGATACAGCACTATCAACCTTACGTTTTTGTTCACCAGTTAGTTTATCATATATTTTTTGCCAAGATTCTAATCGTTTTTTAAAGCTTTCATTAAATTCTACCCATTTGTTATTTAAAGCAGCAACTAAATAAGCTGACATATTACGTGGTTTTTGTGTTTTTGCATATTCAATAGTTTTTTTAGTTTGTTCTGCATCTAAGTCAAAATATTTCTTAATCGTCGTTATAGCACTTTTATCAAATTTTCTTAATAAATCATATTTTGCAAGGAAATCATCCCATTTATTAAGAGAGTGTACATCTTTTTCTACATTACCTAATTGGCTCTCAATTTTAGCTAAATTATCTAACATTGGCTTATAACTCTCATAATCGATTTCTGACCACTTCAAAGAGTCTGCAGTAGGAGTTGAAAGCATAGTTGGTACTTGAGGTCGAAAAGTAATATATTTTACATCCAATGGTGCAGAAATCATTAAAGTTGTTTTTTGCTGTAATGATTCTATGTTTTTACGAAATTCTTTTTTAAAATCTGCAATTCCTCTACTAGTTTTAGCATATCCCCGCCCAAATAATCTAAACGTATCATCCCAAAGATACTTGATATCTTTATCATTGCCTTTTTTAAGATTTAAATACCCTTGATACGTAAAATATTGAAAACAATCTAACTCCATTGGGCTATTTATTTGCATATACACATTTTTATCCAATGGCATTATTTTACTAGATAAAATATCAGCCAAATTATATGTAATATAAATTTCCGACTGCCAATTATTAAAAACATCAAATCGATGATTAATTAATTGTTCATTATCAGATTCAATTAAAGCAAACTGACACTTATCATTAGCAAATATTTCATCATCTTTAGGGTTGATTTGCTTATATCCTGTAGCAATAGCCATTTTACAATTTAAAATAGCCTGTAATTGCTGTAAAATAGCTTTTCGAGTATTTGACCCTACTTTTCTTGTTCCACATATTTTTTCGATAAAATCCAAATGATTTTTACCTAACTTAACCATACGCCTAGATTGATCACAATCATAAATTTGTGGCAAACTATATTTGTAAGCAAATTCCGCAAGTATAAAATTAATAATCTTCCGTGCATATATTCCATACGGAACAAATTCAGTCGATGCAATCTTAATAATGGTCATAGTACCGTTATCAAATCTATAATGATTTTTATAACTTTTATATTCAATTTTATCAATTATTATAGGCTCGATATCAATAGAATTTGCTTTATATGGAAGATTCACCAATGTGAATAAGATAGAAGAATAAATCTTATCAGGTACATTGTCTTGAAGAACATCATCAACATTCATATTAGATTTTCTGGTAAAATTACGTGCTAACATAAACAACTCCTTTGTCATATAAAGGTTTTTGTGAATACCTATTTTATGTTTCCGCATAAAATAGGTTTGTTAGCCATATTATACCACACCTAAAGCCATTTACCCTCAAAAAAAAGCCATTTACCCTCAAAAAAAAGCCATTTACCCTCAAAAAAAAGCCATTTACCCTCAAAAAAAAGCCATTTACCCTCAAAAAAAAGCCAT